>JADGNY010000080.1 GCA_017883235.1 Thermoanaerobaculia bacterium
ACCTCATCTCCCGCATCCGTCACATCTTCCTACAGCCACGGCCGCATGTCAGCATTATGCAGGCGGAGGGGCTCCTCGGGTGGTCGCGGCGGCAGATGTTCCGAGGCATCGAGAACGGGGAGGTCGAGCTGAGGACGACGCCGCTCGGGCGGACCAGCAGGAGACCATCGTAAGCGGCGAGCGGGTGCGGGAGCTGGACGGCATTGCCAGTGCGCATATCGAGGAGCTGTCGGCGGCGTTGCCGGGGTTCGCCGAGGCGATGGCGTGGCCGGGGTGACCTTATCCGCAGATGACGCAGATAAACGCAGATGGATGACGGTTTTATCTGCGGACATCTGCGTCATCTGCGGATAAGCCTTACCTGACAAACGCGTGACATTCGCGGTAACACGGCGGCGAGACGCCAGCGCTCCGGCCGCGCGGGCGCGCGGGCGAGACGCCCGCGGTCCCAGGGAGGCGAGCGCCGTCAGCGGCCGGCAACGTCAACGCGATTGCGCGTGTATTCCTTGACCCCGGCGAGCGGCGACGCAATACTTTGAAAATGGAATCGCGTACCGATCGCCGGTTTGCCCTGCAGAAAGCCGCGTTCGGCGTTCTGGCAATCCTCGTCGTCCTGTTGTCCGTGGACGTCCTGGGCGTGCTCGGTGCAGGGGACCGTAAGGAATCGGGGGCACGCATCCCTCCTTCCACGGTGGCGGCGTGGAACAGGCTCGACGTCGACGCGAGGCAGTTTCTCGACAAAGAGCGCGACAACGTCGTCGCAGAGATAGGCCACCGCATCGAGCACGAACATCTTCTTTTCACGTTGAAATTCGTACTGGTCGGAGGGATCCTCTATGCGCTGCTGCAGGGCGTCTTCGGCCGCGGCCATTCTCACATCGAGAAGACTTCATTCGCAGCGTTGATCGTCTGGGCCGCGGTCATCGCGGCCGCGATCGTCGACCTCCGAATCATGGCAAACCAGAGCTTTCTGGTCACTCTCGGGGGTTGGTCGCGACAATACGAGGAGCTCAGAGTCGGCGCCAACGGTGTCGATCTTGCCTGGGAGGCATACCTCGCAAACAATCTGCTCAGTCAACCGCACTATCCGGCACTTCGCGTGAGCGGGCAGATTCTTACCGCGCTCTTGTTTGCATTCAGCAGCTCGTTGTTCTTACTGTCCAAAGAGAGCGACAACGATCCGGCCATCGCACTGGTCAGTGGCAGTTGTGCGGTTCTGAGTATCGGCCTGATGACCGTTGCCGCAATCAGTATCCGGCATCGGGGCCTGGCGGTCTTGTTATACCTGTCCTTTGGTGCCCTGGCCACCGTTCTCTCCTGCGTTCTTGCGTATACATCGAAGAGAAACTATCGAGCCGGCGGCCCTGACGTGTGAAGCAGAAGGCCGCCCGCTGACGTCGGCTGATGAAACGCTTTATCCGCAGATGGCGCAGATCTGACGCAGATGGAGGACGGTTTCATCTGCGTACACTGCGTCATCTGCGGATAAGCCTGCCCGGCAAGCGCGTGACATTCGCGCGGAAGTCGTCGCGCCGATCCTGCTGATCGCCGGCATCCTCACGCGTCCCGCGGCTCTCGTCGTCGCATTCGAGATGGCGATGGCAATGTTCCTCGTCCTCGGGCCGAAAGCGTTCGCCATCGACCGCCAGACCGGCGCCCTGGGCGGCGAGCTCCAATTGCTCTACTTCTTCTGCGCCCTGGCCATCGCCTTCCTCGGCAGCGGCCGCTTTGCTCTGTCGAAGGGTCGCGGGCGCTGGGACTGAACGCGCGACGAAGGCCCAGCGCCAGCGTCAGAACCAGTAGTGGCTCGCCGCTTCCAGCAGGCGCTTTGCCACTTGCCGATTGCGGTGCGCGATCTCCTCCCGGTTCGGGATTTCGGCGTGCCCTGGATTCGGGTCGTGAAGGGCCGCCGGCGGCTGGCCGTCGAAAATCCTACTCCACCTGCTCCGCCAGACCTCGGGGAGATCCGTGGGCAGTGGCAGGTCGTGGATCAGGAGATAGAGGAGTGCCCACACCCGCGCGGCGGCACTAAAAGAGTAGCCACCGCCGAGGGTGAACAGCACGCGCCCGGCGGTGAACTCGTCGGCCCATCCGAGGATTCGCCTGAAGATCGCCTCGTAATCGCGCGTGGCCAGCATCAGGTCAGCCAGCGGGTCGGCGAAATGCGCGTCGGCCCCGGCCTGGACCACGAGCACTCCCGGGCGGAACTGGCGGAGTGCGGCCGGCACGACCTGGTCGAACACTTCGAGGTAGCTCTCGCCCTCCGTGAAGGGCTCGAGCGGCACGTTCAGCTTCAGGCCGCGGCCGGCACCCGACCCGAGCTCGTGGATCTCCCCGGTGCCCGGAAACAGATACTGGCCCGACTCATGGAAGCTGATCGTCATCACGCGCTTGTCGTCGTAGAGGATCTGCTGAACCCCGTCGCCGTGGTGGACGTCGATGTCTATGTAGGCAACCCAGAGCCCGTGTCCCGTCAGCCAGTTGATCGCAATGGCAAGGTCGTTGTAGATACAGAAACCCGACGCGATATTGCGAAGGGCGTGATGCAGCCCCCCGCCCAGTTGGAGCACGCGCTTCTCTCCCTTCTCCCAGATGAGCCTGGCGCCGTGCAGAGCGCCCCCCACGAGCCACCGTGCGGCTTCGTCCATCCCCGGGAAGATCGGGTTGTCCGGTGTGCCCAGGCCGTAGTCCGCACAATCGGGGACGTCTCCACCTGCGCTCAGGGTCTCGACGCGGCGCACGTAATAGTCTGAATGAACGCCGAGGATGTCCTGGCGGGTGGCCGGTTCCGGCTCGATGGTCTCGACGCGGTGCCCGAGTGACTCCAGGAGATCGAGCATGATGTCAACCCGGAGAGGGCTGAACGAATGCTGCTCGCCAAATGAGTAGTTCCGGTACGCCGGATGGTAGATCACCGAGGGCATGGTTTTTCGGGCGGCCAGAGGACCTCGAAATCAGCACGGCGCAGGTCGTTTGCGAGCGCGCGGGTCTCGATCGAGCCGATGCGTAGCACGGTTCTCGTTGAGTCCCGGCCCTCCGGATACGTCAGGATCGAATGGACATTCAGGTTGCGGTGGCTCAGGAAGCTGGTGAGCCGGGCCAGCTCTCCCGGGTGATCCGGCAGACGCACTTCCAGACGGCCGGATGGCTTGTTCACACCGGTCATGCGCAGCAACGCATCGAGAAGGTCGACCCCGGTGACGATCCCGATCAGTTGCCCATCGTCCATCACCGGCAGGCAGCCGATCTTGCGCTCCCGCATCCGGAATGCGACATCCTCAACCGGGTCCCCAGCCTCGGCCGTCATCGGTTCCCCGCACATCACTTCTGAGACTCGGCCCTGAAGAGACAGCGGGGAACGTACGAACGTGCTCGTGGCCAGGCGCAGATCACGGTCGGTGATCACGCCGACGAGGCGGCCTTCGTCGAGCACAGGCAGGTGCCGGATGCCCTTCTGTTGCATCATTCGATAGGCGTCTTCGAGCGTCATGGCCGGCGGGATGGAGACCGCCGGACTGCTCATGATGTCCCGGACCAACATGGTTCCGCCTCATTTCTCGACAGAATGAAAAAGCGGAACCCGGGCCTCGCGCCAGCACGCTCGCTGGATTGCATTGGCCCGGATTCCGTCTGGATGAAACCGAGATGATTGAGCTGATTACTCTTCCTTACCGAACTGCTTCAGATCCTCGGGCCCTTCCTTCGTGGCCACTTTCTCCTTGCCCTGCACGACTTGCCGGATCTGCTCCACAACATCGGGATTGGCCAGCGTGGAGATGTCGCCGGTGTCGAGCGTGTTCGAGATGGCGGCCAGAACGCGGCGCATGATTTTCCCGGACCTCGTCTTTGGCATGTCCGGAACGATATGCACCTGCTTGGGCCGGGCGATCTTACCGATCATCGTTTCGAGAGTGGCAATGACGCGGTCGGTGATCTCCTTGGACGGCGCGTATCCAGGCCTCAGGACGATGTAGATCTCGGGCACGCGCCCCTTGATCTCGTCCACGACCGGAACCACGGCGGCTTCTGCTACTTCCGGAACGGTGAGGCAGGCCGACTCGAGCTCCTTTGTCCCCAGGCGATGGCCGGCCACGTTGATGACGTCGTCCACCCGGCCGAGGATGCGGAAGTAGCCGTCGGCGGCAAGCACCGCTCCGTCCGCCGCGAAGTACGGCCAATCTTGCCATTTCTTGCTCTTGGGATCCTTGCAGTACTTGGAGTAGTACTGCTTTACGAAGCGCTCGCGGTCGCCCCAGATCGTCTGAAAGATTCCCGGCCACGGGTTCTTGATGCAGATGTTGCCGGCCTTTCCGGTCCCGGCACTCATCTCCTTGGCCTGCTCGTCGTAGATGACCGGGTAGATACCGGGTACGCCGGGTCCGGCACTGCCCGGCTTCATCAGATCGATGGCCGGTTTCGTGCTGCAGAGGAACCCGCCGTTCTCGGTCTGCCACCAGGTGTCCACGATCACGGCTTTCTGCTTGCCGACCTCGTTGTAATACCACCTCCAGACCTCGGGCTCGATCGGCTCGCCGACCGTAGTCATGTGCTTGAAGTTGTAGTGGTATTTCCTTGGTTCCTCGGCGCCGGCTTTCCGCAGCATGCGAATGGCGGTCGGGGAGGTGTGGAAGATGTTGACACCAAGGCGCTCCGCGATTCGCCACACCCGCCCGGCGTCCGGATAGGTGGGCACTCCTTCGTAGGTCACCGACGTCGCAGCCAATGCCAGCGGCCCGTAGACGATGTACGAGTGGCCGGTGATCCAGCCGATGTCGGCCATGCACCAGTAAGTGTCCGTGGGATGGATGTCCTGGATGTACTTTGAGGTTCCCGTCACGTAGGCGAGGTAACCACCGGTGCGATGCTGGCAGCCCTTGGGCTTGCCCGTGGTGCCGCTCGTGTACATCAGGAAGAGCGGTGCCTCAGCATCCATCGGAACGGGATCGACCAGCTTGCCGCGATAATCCTTCAGGATCTCGTCGACGAAGAAATCGCGCCCTTTCACCATGGGCGTCGCTGAGCAGTACTTGTCCGGGTGCCGTCTCCACACCAGAATCTTGTCGATCTTCTGGCCTTCCTTCTCCGCGGCCGCGACGGCGATCTCGGCGGAGGCCTTGTGATCGATCATTTTGCCGCTGCGATAGTAGCCGTCCATGTAGATGAGCACGTTGCTGCCGGAATCGGCGGCGCGCAGACCGCAGGCCTCGCCGCTGAATCCGCCGAACACCACCGAATGGATCACGCCCAGGCGTGCGCATGCCAGCATGGTGATGGGCAGCTCCGCCAGCATGGGCATGTGGATGGTGACGCGATCTCCGGCCTTCAATCCGGCGAAGTCGCGCAGCAGCGCGGCAAACTCGTTCACGCGGATATAAAGCTCCTGATACGTGATCGTCACCGGGTCTTCGCCCTCCGGCTCCGGGACGGAGATGAGCGCGGCCTTGTTCTTGTACTTGGCCAGGTGGCGATCCACGCAGTTGTACGAGGCGTTGATCTTGCCGCCGACGAACCACTTCCAGAAGGGTGGGTCGTTGGTATCGAGCACCGTGTCCCAGCGCTTGTACCAGGTCAGCATGTCCGCGTATTCCTCGAAGCACTGGGGAAAGTTCTTCTCGGCGAAACGCTCGTTGATCGCAGGATCGGTCAGATTGGCCTGGGCGATGAACTCCGCCGTCGGCTTGTAGTTCTCCTCTTCCTTCCAGTGAACCGCAATCTGATGCTCGGTGGTGTCGACGACTGCCGACTTCGTTTTCGAATCCGCCATAACTCTGTCTCCCTCTATTGGTTTTGTTGATGAGTCGCTGACTCATCCTGTCTTTCGTTCAATCAACAACCCACGGTGCCCGGCCCGGGAGCCGGGCACCGTGGTAGCGCGTCTTGCTATGCGGTTGCGCGTGCAGTTGCTCCCGACGGCGGGGACGGCCGCTTCGCCAACAGCTCGCACACGAGGGCGACGACGGCAAGAACCGCCGCTGTGTAAAAAGCGACCTGATAGTTCTTGTACTTTTCGAAAAGCATTCCGGCGACCTTGGAAGCGCCATAGCCTGTCACACCCCAGGCGGTGAACAGCATGCCGTAGTTGATGCCGGCGTTCTTCGTCCCCCAGAAATCGGAGGTGGCGGAGCCGTTCACTGACAGTTGCGTACCGTAGCACCAGTAGACGATGAAGACCATGACATAGAGCAACATCACGTTTTTGCCGGTCAGGTACAGGATTGGCATCGCAACCGCCGAGATGCCGATCATCAGCCGCAGGACGTTGAGGCGGCCCATCGCATCCGACATCCAGCCCGACAGAATCCGGCCGGAGGCGTTGCCCCCTGCGCCGATGACAAGCGTGATCGCCGTGAGAGCCCCGGCCGGGATCATCATGCTCTTGGCGAAGGGAACCAGTTGGCTGATGACCATGAACCCGCCGAACGTGCCGAGCGCGTAGGCGATCCACATGAGATAGAACGCAGGGGTACGCAACGTCTCGCCTGGCGTGAACTCGTACGTCGTGGCGGTCACCTTGGACGCCGGAGCCGGCGTCCATCCCTCCGGGCGGTACCCGGCCGGCGGGTTCTTCAGCAGGAAGGCTCCGGCGAGAGTCATCACGAAGAAGATGGCCCCCAGAATGGTGAACGTGGCGCGCCACCCATAGTGGGGGATGAGCCACAGGTTCGCCATGGGCCCGAAGATGGCCGACCCGCCGCCATAGCCGGCCACGGCCAGACCGACGGCCAGCCCGCGCTTGTCCGGGAACCACTTCGCCATGACCGGGATCGGCGTCGCGTAGCCGAAACCGTTGCCGATGCCGACCACCACGCCGAAGCAGATGATCAGGTACGTCAGGCTGTCAGTCCTGGCGGAGAGCAGGAAGCCCGCCGTCAGGAGGATACAGCCCGTGAGCGAGACCATCAGGGGCCCGAGCTTGTCCTGGAGGCGTCCGGCGATGATGAAGGAGAGCGCGAAGACGATGACGGCCCAACCGAAAACGCTGGACGTGTCCGCCCTTTTCCACCCGAACTCCTTCTCCAGGGGCGCGACGAAGACGCTCCAGGCGTAGAGCGAGCCCAAAGCCAGATTCATCAGAAGTCCGCCGACGACCCGCCACCACCGGTTGATCATCCCGTGAGATTCCGCCATGTTTCACCCCCAATTGGTGCTGTAGGTACTCGTTTGGTCACCTGGCGATCGCAGCCGCTCACTCGTCATCGACCGGTCATGCCGGCTGAGCAGCATTTCGTCGCCGCCGCGTCTACGCATTACTTGCCTGACGCTGTTCCTTACTGTTCCTCAGCTCAACCGCCAGGCGTGTCGAGTTGAAAAGGGCGATCGGCCCTCAGAAGTAGAAGAACTGCATCTGGACCGTCAGCTCGTTGGTGGTGTTGCCGACCTTCGGCTTCACCCGGCTGTAGGCTCCCTTGATGTTGAAGTTATTACCGTTCGGGTACCACGTCAGACCACCCTGGAGGCGCTGGTTGTTCTTCGGGCTGTTCGACGCGAGACTGAACTTCTGGTCCTCGAAGCGGACGAAAGGCATGACCTTCGTGGCAGCCAGGTAGTAGCCCGCCTGCAGCGTCATGTCGCGCTGCCGCGGAATGGACGTGAGGAACGTTCCACCATCGAAATGGAGCAGCGTGATCTCGCCGTTGAAGGCGTCCTTGTTCACCGACGGCAGCGACAGGAAGCCGTCCGCGGAGTAGGCCTTGTAGCTGCTCTGGTGATCCGCACCGACGCCGAATGAGAGGACCTTCTTGTTTCCCAGATACATGCCGGGAATCACGTATCCAACCTCGGTGTCCCACACGTTGTACATCACACGCCCGGTGGCACGGAACGGATTCCCGGCTCCGGTCCTGCCGGCGGCGGCGGCCTGACGTACTCCCTGGAACAGCCCGGCGCGATATTCGACGTGACTGTCATCCAGGTATCCCTTGGCCATGAATCCCGTGTCGCGGCCGACCGCCGACTGCGTCGGAGCGCTCTCCGTGAAGGAATACGTGCCGTAGTCGAGCGACAGCAGGGTCGCGGCGCTCTCCAGGCAGTTGCGGCAGAGAGGCGGGAGCATCATTCCGGCATCGATCATGAACGCGCTGCTGACCGGCTTCCACTCGATGAAGGCGTCCTGCGTGACGAAACCGCTGGAGAGCGCTTTGGGCGACTTTCCGAGGTTCGGATTGTCCGTCTCGAAGAAGAACGAGATGCTGGGCGAGACCTGACCGGCCACGAGGAAGCGCATCCGCCTCAGGAACATGTTCTGGGCGTAACCCTTCGTCGTGGGGTCCTGCGCCTCATCGGCCCACCCTTGAACGAGCGCTCCGATCTTCATGTTGACGTTGTCGTTGACCTTGATGACTGCCTGGGCATGAGCGGCGGTGGCGAAGAGAAGGATTGCGAGGATCGATAACGGAAACAAGAAACGGTGTGGCCGGGGGGTAGGTTTTTCCATGACGTCTCCTTTTCACTCGGGGTCTTTAGTCGACAAGATGAACCAGCGAGCCGCGCACACGGGCGCAGCCAACCTGGACGGAAGACACGTGTGGGGTACCGCGCAGGACTGGCGGCGACAGCGAACCTCTCTGGACAGGGTCAATCATTCGATCTCCCCCCGGGGCGCGCAACGTTAGGCAGAGTGAGGCTGGGTTACCGTCGCTCACACTAGACGAAGAGGTAGAAGAAAGCCACTGAAAAATGAACCTCCCGGTTTGGGTGAGGTCAACAACGGTACCTGGCGGGACAGACGTCGGTTCCTGCCTTCGAAGACAGATCACCTTTCGCCCGTGGGCGCAGTATACTTTTCACCGTTTCCCGCCCCTATCGGAGGAACGATGATGGAAGTGATGCCCGGAAAGGCAATCGATACTCTTTCCTCGAGGAGCTTCCTCGATACCCGTCGCCTCGATCCGCGTAGCATCCGTCTCGCGTACCCACAAGCAAACGTTCATGAGTGATTCATGACGTGGTGTCATGGCGCTTCCACAGGTGACCGGTCGCTGAAGAAAGGAGTGTGATCATGTCAAAACATTCAGGTGGAAAGATCAGTCGGAGGAAGTTTGTCAAGCTGACAGGAGGAGCCGCCGTTGCAGCGGGGATGACCTCGGCGTTCCTCTTCCCGGCGCGGGCTCTGGCCCAGCAGAAGACCCTCAAGATCGTGCAGTGGAGTCACTTCGTCCCTGGATACGACAAGTGGTTCGACAACGTCTTCACCAAGGAGTGGGGAGCGAAGCACAACACGAACGTGATCGTCGATCACATCGCCATCGGAGAGATCAACGCCCGCGCCGCCGCCGAGGTGGCTGCCCAGAAGGGGCACGATCTCTTCATGTTCCTCGCGCCGCCGGCCGCGTATGAGAAGCAGGTCATCGATCACCGCGAGATCGTCGAGCATGTCAAGCACAAGCACGGGAGTCCGATCGAGCTCGCTGTCAGGTCCACCTTTAACCCGAAGACCAAGAAGTTCTTCGCCTTCTCCGACTCCTTCGTTCCCGATCCGGGCAACTATCGGCAGGACCTCTGGTCGCAGGTCGGCTTCCCGAACGGGCCCGACACGTGGCACGACCTGCTCGTCGGCGCAAAGAGAATCAAAGACGATCCGAAGATGGGCAATCCCTGCGGCCTCGGCCTGTCGCAGGAGCTCGACACGAACATGGCCACGCGAGCCTGCCTCTGGTCGTTCGGCGGATCGGAGCAGGATGAGCACGGCAACCCCTCGCTGAACTCGAAGAACACCATCGAAGCGGTCAAGTTCTTCCGCGATCTCTACAAACAGACCGAGACGGCCGAAGTCTTTTCGTGGGATCCGTCGTCGAACAACCGCGGGATTCTCTCCGGCAAGTTGTCGTTCGTGCAGAATGCGATCTCGGTCACGCGTTCCGCGGAGAAGGACAACCCCGAGATGTCGAAGAAGATCCAGCTCCGGCCTGCGCTCAAGGGCCCGGTGCGCCGCATCGCTTCCGAGCACGTGATGAGCTGTTATGTCGTCTGGAACTTCGCCGAGAACAAAGACGGCGCGAAGCAGTTCCTGGCCGATCTCATCGACGAGTTCGGCAACGCCTTCAAGGGCAGCGAGTTCTACAACTTCCCCTGCTTCCCGAAGACCGTTCCCAACATCAAGGCGCAGCTTGCCAACGATCCGAAAGCCGTGCCGACAAACAAGTATTCGGTTCTGAAAGATGCGATGAGCTGGTCCACGAACGTCGGATTCCCCTACTACGCCACGGCCCCGATCGACGAGATCTTCAACACCTTCGTCCTTCCCACGATGTTCGCCAAGGCGGCGCGGGACGAGATGACTCCCGAGGATGCCGTCAAGGCCGCGGACACGGAAGTTCGTCGTATCTTTGCCAAGTGGAAGTGAGATTTCGGGGAGGAGCGCAACGGAATGGCGGTCGTCGAGACACGCAAACTCACCAAAGTCTTTAAGCGCGGAAACGTCGGCGCCGTCGTCAATGTCGATCTTCAGAGCCGGGAGGGCGAGTTCCTCGTCCTCCTCGGCCCTTCCGGCTCGGGCAAGACGACGCTCCTGCGTATGATCGCCGGCCTCGAGGAGCCGACTTCCGGCGAGATCCTCATCGGCGGCAAGCTGGTCAATGACCTCACGCCGCGCGAGCGCGGAATCGCCATGGTCTTCCAGAGCTACGCGCTCTATCCGCATCTTTCCGTGTTCAAGAACATCGTCTTTCCGCTGAAGGCGCAGGGCATGCCGAAAGAGCGGCGGCAGAAGCAGGCCGAGTGGGCGGCATCGCTCCTCGGCATCCAGCATCTCTTCGACCGAAAGCCGCGCGAGCTCTCCGGCGGAGAGCGCCAGCGGGTGGCATTGGCCCGCGCCATCGTGCGCGAGCCGTCGCTCTTCCTTCTCGACGAGCCGCTTTCGAACCTCGATGCCAAGCTCCGCGCCTCGGCCCGTGAGGAGCTCGAGCAGTTTCAGAAACGCATCGGCACGACTGCCATCTACGTCACGCACGATCAAGTCGAGGCGATGGCCATGGGTGACCGCGTTGTGGTGATGTCGCAGGGCGCCGTGCGGCAGATCGGTACGCCGGCCGACGTCTACGACGAGCCGGCCGATACGTTCGTGGCCACCTTCCTCGGTTCGCCCCCGATGAATATCCTGCCCGGGCCCGACGTCATCGTCGGATTCCGTCCCGAGCACTTTCTGCCGCCGGGTGTCGCGGAGCGGATGGGCGAACATATCTCCTTCGGATTTCAGATTTCCCACGGCGAGTATCTCGGCGCCGAGCGCGTCCTCTACGGAACGATCGCCGGAGGGGCATTCGACGGGCGGAAGGCGGTGTCACGCATTCCGGCCACGCATGCCGTGTCGCTGCCCGACGGCTCGCTGCAGACCTTCGCCGTCGCCCTCGGCGACGTGAAGTTCTTCGATCCCGGTACCGAGAAGCGAACCTCGCCGAGGAGCATCCCCGCATGATTCGACGGCAACGCTGGCTCGGGCCGGCGATGTTCATGCCGGCCGTTATCTACATCCTCGCGCTCGTCGGCGTGCCGTTCGTCATGGCATTTCTCTACAGCGTGAGCGATGCCAAGGTCGGCAGCGTCTCCTACCATTTTGTCGGCCTGCAGAACTTCGTCAGCATCCTGCACAACCCGGCCTTTCTTCGCGCGCTGCAGGACTCCTTCGTCTTCACCATCACCTCTCAGGTGCTCGTTCTCATCGGCGCGAACATTCTCGCCCTCTCGTTGAAAGAAGCCTTCCCGGGCCGTCGATTCTTTCGCTTTCTCATCCTGCTGCCGTGGGTCGCGCCCGTATCGATCGGATCCCTCGGATGGAAGTGGATCCTCGACTCGCTCTACAGCGTCATCAGTTGGGTGCTGGTACGGTTCCACCTCGTCAATCAATACGACACGCCGATGTGGCTGGGCGAACCGAAGCTGGCCATGATGTCGGTCATCCTCGTACACACGTGGCACATGCTGCCGTTCGCAACGGTGATCCTCCTGGCGGGACTCACGGCCATTCCCAAGGACATCCCCGAGGCCGCGGCGGTCGATGGGGCGGGCTTCTTTCGGACAACCTTTCAGATCACGATTCCGATGATGCTGCCGATCATCAATGTAGCGGTGCTGTTCGGCGCGATCTTCACCTTCACCGATATGACCGTGATCTACATCCTCACCCGAGGTGGTCCGTACGACACCACGCAAGTGATCCCGACGGAGGCGTTCTTCACCGGCATCCTCGGTTCGGACCTGGCGGAAGGTGCGGCCATCTCGATCTTCCTCGTGCCGCTGCTGATCATCGCCGCATATATTGCTCTGCGCTCAGCGCATCGCGCGGAGGTGACGTAGATGGCACGCCGCCGACTGAAGAAGGTGCTCCCGGGGATCGTGATGTGGCTGGTGCGGATCTTCTTCGCCGTGGTGCTGGCCTTCCCGTTTTACTGGATGCTGATCACCACGTTCAAACGCAACACGGACCTCAACAACCTCAAGAACAATCCGTTTCTCTTCAACGAGTCACCGACGCTCGATCATCTCAAGCTGCTTTTCAACGAGACGCTCTTTCCGCGCTGGGTGGCGAACACCATGTTCGCCGGCCTGATCGTGGTGATCATCACGCTGCTGCTCGCCGTGCCGGCCGCGTATGCACTGGCCCGCCTCACCGGGCAGTGGGGCGCGCAGCTCGGCATCGGCATCTTCCTCACATATCTGGTTCCGCCGACGCTCCTGTTCATCCCTCTGTCGAAAGTCATCTCATTCCTGGGCCTGCAGGACTCGCTCTGGTCGATCATCATCGTCTATCCAACCTTCACCATTCCGTTCTCGACGTGGTTGCTGATGGGCTTCTTCAAGTCGATCCCGCGCGATCTCGAAGATGCGGCGATGGTGGATGGCCTTACGCAGTGGGGCGCGTTCGTGAAGCTGGTGATCCCGATGTCGGTGTCGGGCATCCTTACCGTGGTCATCTTCGCCTTCACCCTGGTGACGCAGGAGTTCGTCTACGCGCTGACCTTCATCTCCTCGGCGGCCCATCAGACTGTCGGTGTCGGTGTGCCGACGTTTCTCGTACGCGGTGATGTCTATTACTGGGGCTCGCTGATGGCGGCGTGCCTGATCACCAGTCTCCCGATCGGCTTCCTGTACAACCTGTTTCTCGACAGGTTCATCGAAGGTTTCACCGTCGGCGCGGTCAAGTGATCCTGGCAGCGTGCACGTCGTCCGCGTCGCGGAGCGGGGTCCCGCATGGCCGTGAAGATGGGAAGCGTCCGTCCGAATTTGGAAATCCTTTGTTGACATCATCAATCAAGTGGCGCATCGTGATCCGAGCAAATTCCCAATCCTGTGATGATCCTCAGGGGGTGACCCGTGGAACTTTCCCGACGAGGTTTCCTGAAAGCGACGACGATCGGGGGCGCAGTCGCGCTCGGCTTTGATCTCTCGCATACGCGCGCCGAGATGCGCGCACTCAAGGTTTCCCGAACTACCGAGACGCGAAGTATCTGTCCTTACTGCGCCGTCTCGTGCGGCGTGATCATTCACACGCTGGGAGACCGCTCGAAGAACGCCGTCTCTTCTGTCGTGCACATCGAAGGCGATCCTGATTCGCCCATCAGCCGCGGCAGCCTCTGCCCGAAGGGCATCACGCTGAAGGACGACATCACCCGCGCCAGTCGCCTCACCACGCCGAAAGTCCGGCTCCCCGGTTCCGACAAGTGGGAAGACATCAGTTGGAACGACGCCATCGCCCGTATCGCCCGGCACATCAAGACCACACGCGACCGCTGCTTCGTGGCCACGAACGCGAAAGGTCAGGTCGTCAACCGCAATCCCGGCATGGCCTGGATCGGCGGCTGCACGGATACGAACGAATTCAACTTCCTGCAGTGGAAGGCGATCAGCGGCCTGGGGGTGCCATACAGGGACAGCCAAGCCCGGGTTTGACACGGCCCCACGGTGGCCAGTTTGGCCGCCACATTTGGTCGGGGTGCGATGACAAACGGATGGGTGGACATCAAGAATGCCGACGTCATCCTGGCCATGGGCGGTAACCCCGCCGAGAATCATCCGGTCGGTTTCAGGTGGTTCATGGAAGCGCGCAAAACGCGCGGCGCGAAGATCGTTGCGGTCGATCCCCGCTTCACGCGCACGGCGGCGGTTGCCGACATGTACGCCCCCATCCGGCCCGGCACCGACATCGCCTTCCTCCTGGGGATCATCCGCTACGCCATCGAGACCGGCCGCTATCACAGCGACTACGTCAAGATCCACACGAACGCGCCCTTCATCGTGAGCGACAAGTTCACGTTCAACGACGGTCTCTTCTCCGGCTTCGATGACAAGACCCATCAGTACGTGAAGGACACGTGGGCGTACGATGGCGATCCGGCGAAGGGCGGTTCCTATCTGCTCGATCAGACCTTGCAGCATCCGCGCTCGGTCTTCCAACTCCTCAAGCAGCACGTGGCCCGCTACACCCCTGAAATCGTCGAGCGCATCTGTGGCACGCCGAAGGCGCAGTTCCTCAAGGTGTGCGACATCGTGACCTCGACCGGCAATGCACAGCGAGTCGGCACGATCACGTACGCCCTCGGCTGGACCCAGCACTCGACCGGCGTTCAGATGATCCGCGCCGGCGCGATGCTTCAGCTCCTCCTCGGCAACGTCGGACGGCCCGGCGGCGGCGTGAATGCCTTCCGCGGGCACTCGAACATCCAGGGGGCAACCGACACCGCGGGCAACACCGAGATCCTCCCCGGCTACCTCAAGACTCCCGTCGGCCAGATGCAAACGCTGGCCGACTACTACGGCTCGGCTGTGCCGACCACGCTCAACAAACAGGCGTGGGCGTCGATGAACTACTGGCAAAACTACCCGAAGTTCATGGTCTCGCTGCTGAAGTCGCTCTACGGCAACGCCTCGACGAAAGACAACGACTGGGGCTACGGCTGGATGCCGAAGATCGACGGCAACTACTCGTGGATGTACATCTACGACGACATGTACCGCGGCTCCTCCATGCGCGTCGGCGGAAAGGAGCCCGGCCCCGAAGGCTTCATCACGTTCGGCATGAACCCGGTCGGCCTCGGCCCGAACTCGAAGAAGATGATCGCCGCGCTGTCGAAGCTGAAGTGGATGGTCGTCGTCGAGAATTCGGAGATCGAGACGGCCACCTTCTGGAAAGCGCCGCCGGAGTACGGTGGCGCCTCGCCAGCGCAGATCCCCACCGAAGTGTTCATGCTGCCGGCGGCCAACTTCGCGGAGAAGGATGGCACGTTCACCAACTCCGCCCGGTGGCTGCAGTGGAAGTGGAAAGCGCTCGACCCTCCCGGTTCCGCCAAATCCGATCAGGAGATCGTCTCGCGCATTTTCCTCGCCGTGCAGGCTCTCTATAAGAAGGAGGGGGGCGCCCTCCCGGAGCAGGTTCTCAACGTCTCATGGGCGTACACCAACCCCGTCAATCCCGACCTCGGCGAAGTGCTGAAGGAGATGAACGGCAAGGCGCTCGCCGATCTCAAAGATCCGAAGGATCCGACCAAGGTGGTCAAGACGGCCGGACAGCAGATCGACGGCTTCGGGCAGTTGATGGACGACGGCACGACTTCCTGCGGCAACTGGCTGCACTCCGGCGTTTACACGGAAGCCGGCAACAACGCGCAGCGCCGCAACAACGCCGATCCGACCGGCCTGGGCATGTTCCACAACTGGGGATTCTCCTGGCCGGCCAATCGCCGCATCATGTACAACCGCGCTTCCGCCGACGCCAACGGCAACCCGTGGGATCCGACACGCGTAGGCATCAAGTGGAACGGCGAGAAGTGGGTGGGTGACGTTCCCGACATGAAGCCCGACGCTCCACCCGGGACGTTCGGCGCATTCATCATGCTTCCCGAGGGTGTGGGACGGCTCTTCGCGGCAGGGTTGGCCGATGGCCCATTCCCCGAGCACTACGAGGCGGTCGAGGCGCCCGTACCGAATCTGCTGCATCCGAAGGTCACGTCGAATCCGGTCGCGCTGAAGTTCGCGTCCGACAAGGATTCGCTCGGGACCGCGGACAAGTTCCCCATCGTCTGCACCACCTATCGCCTGACCGAGCACTTCCACTACTGGACCAAGCATCAGGAGGCCGGGGTGCTCAATGAGCTGGCGCCGGGCTTCTTCGTGGAGATTCCCGAGGCGCTGGCAACGGACAAGGGAATCGCCAACGGCAGCAAAGTGAGAGTCTCTTCCGCCCGCGGCTCGATCGAGGGGACGGCCATGGTCACCAAACGCCTGCCGAGCCTGAACATCGATGGCAAACGCATCTGGCAGATCGGATTCCCGATCCACTGGGGCTATGCCGGCGCAAAGGGGCACACCGGGCCGTTGGCGAACTTCCTCACCGCATCCGTCGGCGATCCCAATACCTGGACGCCCGAATACAAGGCGTTCCTCGTTAATCTCGAGAAGGCTTGAGGAGACGACCATGGCTTCGCAAACACTCGAGATTCACCGCTCCTCGGCCTCCATGTGGGGAACCAGGACCGGCATCCGCTCACTGCCAACGGTCGCCAAGTACGTCGACACGACGACGTGCATCGGCTGCAAGGCCTGTGAAGCGGCCTGCCAGGAGTGGAACGACCTGAAACGCGTTCCCACCTCGCAGGACGGCAGCTATCAAACGATGCCGAAGCTTCAGGCCGACTTCTGGAACCTGATCAAGTTCAATGAGACCGAGATCGACGGCAATTTCAACTGGCTCATGCGCAAAGACCAGTGCATGCACTGCGCGGAGCCCGGTTGCCTGGCCGCCTGTCCCGCGCCCGGCGCGATCGTGCAGTACGCCAACGGCATCGTCGACGTGAATCCTGACTCGTGCATCGGCTGCGGCTACTGTGCGACCGGCTGCCCGTTCGACGTCCCGAAGTTCCACGCCAAGACCGGCAAGATGGCCAAGTGCACGCTTTGCGTCGACCGCGCCGAAGTCGGCCTCGAGCCGGCCTGCGTCAAGGCCTGCCCCACCGGCTGTCTCAGCTACGGCACGAAGGACGACATGGTGGCCCTGGGTATCCTGCGCGTGAAGCAACTGAAGGATTCCGGGTTTAAAGACGCCATTCTCTACGACCCGCAGGGTGTTGGCGGCACCTCCGTGGTGACCGTGCTCAAGTACAACCGGCCCGAGCTCTATGACCTCCCGGCTGACCCGCACGTGTCGATGGGCGTGAAGATCTGGAAGCAGGTCGTCCGTCCTCTCGGTGTCATCGCCGGGTTCCTGACCATGTTCGCGGTCTTTGGGCACTACACCAAATACGGACCCAAAGAGCCGCCGGCCGACGAAGGGAGAGCCGCATGACAGTCGTTAATGATGCCCAACCTGCGGTAATCACCGCCCGGCACACCGACAACGTCGTCGTCGGCGACGAGATCATCCGCCATCGTCGCATCACACGCCTGATGCACTGGAGTGTGGCGTTGACGTTCTTTATCGCCCTCTTCAGCGGGATGCCGATCTGGACGCCGCTGTTCGCCTGGATGGCGGCGCTGGTTGGCGGCATGGAAGTCGCCCGGATCATCCATCCCTATGCCGGTTCGCTCTTCTTCATCGCCTCGGTTTTCCAGTTTTTCCATTGGCTCGGCGACATGCGCTTCCGTTCCGATGAGAAAGGGGCCTGGAAACCATCGAAGCTGATGGCCTATATGCGCTGGGAAGAGAACACCACCGACGAGGGAGGGAAGTTCAACCCCGGACAGAAGGTGTTCTTCTTCGCCGTCTGCCTCGGCGCGATTGGGCTGCTCCTGAGCGGTCTCATCATGTGGTTCCCGCTCTACTTCCCGCGGATCGTCCGTGAGCTGTCCATCCTGCTTCACGACATTACGTTCATCTTCTTCCTGATTGGGATCATCACGCACATCTACCTCGGCACCGCCGCCGAGCCGGGCACGTTCCGCTCGATGACGCGCGGCACGGTGACGCGGCGGTGGGCGCGGCTGCATCACCCGGGCTGGTTCCGCGACGTCGACAAGAAGGGATGATCGCCACCGCCCCGGTACATACAGGGCTCGAGCTTCGCTCCGCGCGTGCGGAGGCGCTCGCCGCGGAGGCGCCGGCCGCGCGTGAGCCGCTGCTCTTCGCGGCCACGCTCTTTCGTGCGCAGGCGGCGCTGGCCAAAGGGATCGAGTCGATTGTTCTGACCGGACGGTTCGAAGACGATGTCGATCGTCTCCTTCCGCTGACGGAGTCGCTGCTGCGGATCGTGGCAGACCGCGGCCCGGACCTGCTGATCGAGCAATCGCTGGCGCGGCTCGACGACGACTCATCGACCGCGCGCACGCGTCTGAGCCTTTATTGGACAGGCGACGTCTCCGCGCGCGAGGACTACCTCTCCCGGGCCATCCTGCGGCCGTATGTCGAGGTCTTACGCGCTCAGGGCGCGACCCCGGACCGGTTGCATCGCCCGCGGCATTGCCCGTTCTGCGGAGGGGCGGCCATGGTCAGTACCCGGCGCACGCCGCCGGATTCCGAGGCCGGGATCCGTTTGCTGCACTGCGCACTCTGCGCGCTGGAGTGGAACATCAACCGCATCTGCTGTCCGGCCTGCGGCGAGGACGATCCGTACAAACTGCCGGTCTATCGCAGCGATCCTCATCCGGCCGTTCGCATCGAAGCGTGCGAGACCTGTCGCCGCTACGTGAAGTCGATCGACCTGACCCTGGACGCGCGGCCTATCGCCGAAGTCGATGACCTGCTGTCGCTCTCGATGGACCTCTGGGCCATGGAGGAAGGACTGACTCGCATCGAGCCGGGGCTGGCGGGAGTGTGACGGCAGGGGAGAATGGTGGGAGATCGCTGGCCTGGCTGCTGGCGGGCCAGCGCGCGCTGCGAGCCCGCTTCGATGACTTGGCCCGTGCCCTTCGCCGCGGCGACGCCACGGCTCTCGACGTGGCCTTGAGCGATTTCGAGCACCATCTCGTCCGCTGGACCACGGCCGAGGAGCAGGCTCTCCTCCCCGCCGTCGTTCGCGCTGCCATCCCCGGTCGCGATCCGCGACGCGAGCTCCGTCTGGAGTTCGTGCAGATCCGCGAGCTCACCCGATTCCTGATGCGGCAGCGCACGGACCGAATTCGCCCCAGCGATCTCACCGGCTATCTGGAGAACCTCGACCGTCGTCTTACCGCGCACGAGCGCGAGCTGTACCGGGTGTACTACCCGGTCGCCACGGCCATCCTCACCGACGAGGAATGGGGGATTCTGGAGGAAGCGAGGCCGGATCTCTGAGGCATCCTGCCGCTCGCCGTGGTTCAGTTACTCGGAATAACCAGGAATTACCGCAGGCTACCGATGCGTAACATACGCTTATTCAGTAGGTTGCGCGAAGCTACACGTCGACAGTCCGTTCGCTCGTTCGAATAGATCCGACCTTGATATGAATAGTTCCGAAGTCGAACTATTTATATCCGACACCGATATAAATAGATCCGAGATCGATCTATTCAGTTCCGAGATCGATCTATTTAGTTCCGAGGTTGAACTATTCAGTTCCGAGGTCGAACTACATAGTTCCCCTGTCGAACTATTTAGTTCCGAGGTCGAACTGCGTAGTTCCGAGGTCGAACTATTTAGTTCCGAGGTCGATCTTTTTCGTTCCGAAGCCGAACTATCTCGTTTCGAAGACGGGCCTTGGACTCGGGCGTAGCGCCGCCGGCGGGCCGCCAGCGCTACGACGGTGGGGGCCGCGCCTACCCCAACTGCATGACCTCAAACGGTGGCTCATCGTCAGGCGCGAGCAACCGCTGATATGTCTCCGCGAGCTGTTCCTGTGCCCAGCCGAGGAAGAGGCCTTCGCCGCGATAGAACGGGGGTGTCGCGTCGACCAGCGTAATCGTCCCGCTGCCTCCCGCGGAGTCGATCTCCATGCGCCAGGCGGAGTGGGTGTTACCGCTCTCCCGGGTGCGGATGGGGGCGCGCTCGAGGGAACGGACGGTAAGGGTCTCTTCGCTCATCGCACTTCTCCCGCGTAGATGTTGAAGCGGCCGTCGCGGACGAAGGCGAGCAGCGTCACCCCGAAATCGCGGGCCAGATCGATGGCCAATGACGACGGGCCGCCGACCGAGGCCACGGTCGGAATCCCGGCCACGATGGCCTTCTGGACGATCTCGAAGCTCATGCGGCTGCTGACCGCGAGGATGCTATCCGCCGGCGGTGCCGCGCCGTCGCGGACGAACGAGCCGATCACTTTGTCGACGGCGTTGTGGCGTCCGACGTCTTCGCGCGAGCAGAGCATCGTGCCGCCTCCGTCGAAGAGCGCCGCGCCGTGTACCGAGCCGGTGGCGCGGAAGGCCGGCTGGGCCTCATGCAACATCTCCGGCAACCGGTGAATGACCGCGGCATCGACCGGGCCCGACGAGGGGACCGCGGCACAGGCCACGCGCACCGCCTCGATTGACGTCTTCCCGCACACGCCGCAGCTCGAGGTGGTGTAGAAGTGCCGCTCGAGCCGCGAGGTGTCGATCTTCGCGTGCGGCGCCAGGGCCACGCGTACCCGATTCGGCGAGCCCCAGTGCCGCACGGACTCGATCTCGTCCGCGGCGCGGATCAATCCCTCGGTGAAGAGGAACCCCACGGCCAGGTCGTAGTCGTCGCCGGGCGTGCGCATGGTCACGGAGATGTTCTTCTCGCGCGCCTCGGCGCCTTTGCCCCAGGCCGCGCGAATCTCCAGCGGCTCCTCGATGGCCACGAGGTCGTCTCTCTGCTCACGAGCCGCCGAACCGACCCGGGTCATACCGACCGCGGTTGTCATCTCGGGCATGGCGATCATTCTGACAGAAAAGGCGAGAGGGCAACGGACCGCCGACGGCCGGATTCACGAATCGACTATTCACTCCATCGGCGTCATCTGTGTTGTCCCCAGCGCAGCGGGAGCCGTCACTGGATGCAATGTGAAGTCTCAACTTGCAAATTGCACGCGCGATACCTATCATACTGATTCTTAAAGACCTGCATGCTTGTCGAACGTGCCATCGCGCCTGTACTCAAAGAGCTTTTCTCGAGTTACCCGGTCGTAACCCTCACCGGACCGCGGCAGTCTGGGAAGACCACGCTTTGCCGCACGCTCTTTCCTGAGCTTCCGTATTTCAATCTCGAGCGACCCGACCTCCGTGAAGCCACGGCGGCCGATCCTCGCGGTTTCCTTGCCAGGGCAGGCGATGGGGCGATCATCGACGAAGTCCAGCGTGTTCCCGAACTCTTCTCCTGGCTGCAGGCTCATGTCGACGAACGCCGTCGGAACGGGATGTTCGTTCTGACAGGCAGCGAACGGTTCCTGCTTTCCGAAGGGATCTCACAATCACTGGCAGGACGCACCGCGATCCTGCACTTGGTCCCCTTTTCCATCGAGGAGGCAAGCTCGATCCATCCCGGTATGGGCACCAATGAAATGCTCTTCACCGGTTTCTATCCTCGGATCTACGACCAGAGCCTGAACCCCACCCAGGCCCTCGGCGATTATTTCGAAACGTATGTCGAGCGTGATGTCCGGATGCTCGGCGGCGTGCGGGATCTCTCCACGTTTCAACGATTCGTGCGCCTCTGCGCCGGACGGGTCGGACAGCTTCTCAATCTGCAAAGCCTCGGCAATGATGCCGGCGTGTCGCACACGACCGTCCGGGAGTGGATCAGCGTCCTGGAGGCCAGCTACGTTGCCTTCCTGCTTCCGCCACTGCATGCGAACCTGTCGAAGAGACTCATCAAAACGCCGAAACTGTACTTCCACGACGTCGGGTTGGCCGCCTATCTTCTCGGGATCGAGAATGCCGCGCAGATCGAGACACACCCGCTTCGCGGCGCCCTCTTCGAGAACATGGTAATCGCCGAGGTCCTGAAACACAGGTACAACTCCGGGAGACGAAGTAACCTCAACTTCTATCGCGACAGCGGCGGTCTCGAGATCGACCTGGTCTATCCGCTTGCGAATCGGTATCTGGCGATCGAGATCAAAGCGGGACAAACCGTGACGACCAGTCAGATCGTCGCGCTCGAGAAGTTCCATCGCCTCTTTCCGCATCAGCACGAAACCTCGATTCTCGTCTACGGCGGGGAAGAGGAGCTCGCGAGAGGGACGACGCAGGCGATTCCAGTGCGAGCGCTCGCGGTGCGGCTCGGGCAACTCGAGAATGAGGGTTGCTGAGTTGCAGAGCTGGTATCGAGCGGCGAGAAGTGGGGACGTGGTCATCATTGGGGATGCTGGCCGGTGTCGAAGGTGAATCCATGCACGTTCGGCTGGATTCCCCTGCGCGCGATCAGCAGGCCCACGTTGGGTTCCATCGCTTCATACGTGGAAGCGCCGGGGCCCTGGTTGGGTGGAACATTGAGATCGTTGGCCGTGAACTGGCCGGTGAGAATCAAATGTCCATTCCCGTCGCGAACCATGGCGGGCGCCGAGACGGGACTGTAGGTCCCCAGTGTGGCCACGCCGGCCGTACGGGAACCGTACTTCTGCTGATTGGAGAGGTCCATGGCCGTCATGATGGCCACGATCTGGCCGTTCGCTTTCTGGGTGAGGTCGATCTCGGTGAAGACAGGCCGGCCCGCGGAAGGCAACGCCTGAGCGGGGTCGTTCGGCCCGAACAGCCTGCCCAGGTACTTCCAGTTCCACGTCGACATCCTGCCTGTCGTCTGAGCGGCGAAGACGCCCAGGTATCCGAAGGTGCCATTGGTGTCGGCCGCCTGCGCGACGAGGTAGAGGATGTCGCCCTGGACCAGGAGCGCGGGCTCCCGCCAGGTAACGGCACCGCTGTCGCCACTGATCGCCGTGAGGTTCGGGTTCGAGAGCGATGCGTAAGCGCTGGTGGTTCCGCCACAGATCAGGATCTGTGAGTCCGACGGAGTGGCCAATTGAGCCGGATCGCTGGCTTTCGAAAGGACGTAGTACGTCGATTCCGTGAAGACCGGCTCGACATAGAGCGCATTGTGCGGATTGGCGCTCGACCCACCAGGCGGCACCTCGTAGTAATGACTGATGGCATACCAGGTCGTTGTTCCGTTCACGTTTTGTGCGGCCAGGTTCGACACCTCGTGGGAGGAATAGTTGCCGTCGGCCTGCTTCACGTACGGCCAGACGTTCGTCACGAAGTTCCATGTGGCGCCGTGATCGGTGCTGGAGGCGAGATGGATCTCGATTGTTGGCGTGCTCGCGCCGTGGACGACCAGAGGAAAGCTGTACATGAGGTAGAGCGTGTGGTTCCCGTTAGGATCTCGCCTCAGGGTAGGGTCGAGGTTGCCGTAGAAGCCGCTCGGCAAGCTCGTGTCGACGGGATCGCCGATGACCGACAACTGGTTGCACCCCGTCGTTGGCGCGCAGTCGTAGACAATCTCGCCTCCTCCGGGGTGAGCCACCGCGCGGTGCCGCGCGGGCGAAGAAGTTGTCAGGGCATCACCCCGTGAGGCCTTGCTCGTCTGACACCATGAGCCCTCGGCATAGACAAGCGCGAAGCACAAGCCGAGGAGGAGCGGCAGAATACGGGGGCGGGGCCGGTCTGGACTGTCGATGGTCATGATCATACAGGAGCAGAAATGAGCGGAGTCCTTCAGCGGCGGACTCTCGACATTTTCTTCAGGCCGAGTCTCTATCGCGGCAAACCTCTGGCGAGATTCATCAGGCACGCCGTTTCCGAGGCATTGCTCGATGCGGTGGCGCGTGAAGCAGCGAAAGGCCGGCTGCTGCTCGTGGCCACGACCGATCTCGACAGGCAGACGATGATCATCTGGAACATGAGTGCAATCGCCCCCGAGAAGAGCTCTGCTGCACGGGAGCTGTTCCGCGACATCATCGTCGCATCTGCCAGCATTCCCGGCATCTTCCCGCCGGTCATGATCCGCATCGAAACGGATTCCGGCTCCTTTGATGAGATGCATGTGGACGGCGGAGCGAGCGTGCCGTTCTTCGTCGCCCCGGAGGTTGCACACATCGTCCCGGGACAGATTCCCGGTCTCAGCGGAGCGAACCTCTACGCTCTGATGAACACGCAGCTTGGAGGAGTCCCCGATACGGTGCCGGGACGACTCGGACCGGTCGTGGCCCGGAGCTTCACGGCGGTCCTCAACTACATGTCCCGCAAGGAGGTGCTGCTCGCAGCGGTGTTTGCGCACGAACACGAGATGACCTTCCGTACGACGTCGATTCCGGTCGACTATCCATTCGCCGGCTCGATCGATTTTCAGACGGAGAACATTCACGCGCTATACGACTACGGAGAACGTTGCGCCGAGGCCGGGTTGCTTTGGACCACTCCCGAGGGAGAGCTGCGCCACGCGCAGGCGGCCCTTGCCGTCTCGAGTCCGAACCGGGACGAACGAAGAAGACCTCGGCTCGCGACGTTCCCTGCCCACTCGATCCTGTCAGCTCGAGTCACTGAGCGTCTTCGCTCACGTTGCAAAGGGTCTCGGCCTGTTGCCGCAGCAACGTCCGCCCGGCCGCATCCGCCGCGTCGTACATTTCGCAGAAGTGCGCGATCTCCGCGGTCGGCGTGCCGGACGGGAGGGTTACGCCGTCTTCAGGCTGCTCGGGATCGAAGACAAGGATCTCTTCCCAAATGCTGTCCCGCTTCACCAACTGCGTGTAGACGGCAATGATCTCTCGCGGAGTTCCGGCGGTGCGCCGCGAGTATCCGTCCTTGGTCCGCTTCCACGTCCGCCGGCCTACTTCCTCGATCATGCGCATGAACTCCTCGAGCGACTCACGGGCGACCTCGCTGACATCGATGAACTGCAGCCGCGAGATGTAGGTAGCGCGCGGATTGATGGCCACCACGCGGCATCCGCGGACGATTCCGTTCAGCTCGATCTTCAGGTGCCGGAAGCGCAGCGTGAACAAGACCCGTTCGTCCGGCTTGAGAGCGGAGAAGGACTGGACGCTCGCTCCTTTCTTCGAAATGTCGATCAGGCTTCCCTGATGGCGGCTGATCCCCACGACGACCATAACGGTCAACCTGAGGCGCGGCTCGCTCCTGCGCTCCTTCGCCAGGCCCAATCTGCGCAGCAGTCTCGTCATGGTCATGCGCCGGCCGGTCATGCGTACGCTTGGCCGTCTCTCCCTCTGCGGCACAGTTTAAACCAGCCGTTGCCGTCTGCAATGTCCGCGATCAAGGCATCGCGCCCTGGCAGCTTGGAGTTTGCGCGGCAGAAACGATGGGAACGAAGACGGCGGCCGAGCCTTGGGCAACCAGCGCCGCCGGCCGTGCCGGCCTCACTTCGTTTTGCTGATCTGCGTCGGCTCCGAAGTCGAGAACAGCGATGTGTTTCCGTCTTTGTCCGTGGCGTTCACCAGAGTTCGCGTGGAATCGGTCATGTGCTCGACGAGGACGCGGAACGTCCCGTCATATTCGGGCGTGAGCGACCGGACGAACCTGGCGGTGGTTCGGCCGTTGATCCTGCCAGCGTAGACCTCTACCGTGGTCCCGCTGCAGGCTCTCCCGAAGAGTGAGCGCAGGCCGCCGGGAACGGTTTCGAACCCTCCGATGACGGGGACGGCGATGCCGCGGTTCACCGCCGAATCGTCATAGCCGCAGCCGCCCGCTCTGGCCGTCGACACGCCGCCGGTACTGCCGGCGGGCGTGCCGACCGAGACGAACTCCGCCTCGCTGATGCGATTTCGCGAAGGCCGCGCCTCTCCCTTCGGCTCGAACAGGATGGCCGTGCCCGAGATGTCCTCAAACCGGTCGCGGAGCAGGCTGTTGCCCGATGCCCCCCCGCGGATCACGATGCCGTCCGCGGCATGGAGGATGGCCGTGTTCCTGATCTGAGCATTCGAGGACTCGATTACGAGTCCCGTCGAGCGGCCGGCGATGGTCACGGTGTCGAGGCGCAGATCGCCTCCGTCGCTGGTGATGCCCGTCTCGCCGGCGGGACCCGGGGTGCCGTCAGGATGAAGGCCGATGAGAAGATTTCTCGCGCTCAGCGCCGCTCCCGCCCGCACGGCGGTGCCGGCGGACTGCAACGCCATCGAGGCGATCTTCGTTTCCGCCACTGTCGCCAACGCCTCTCCCGTGCCGGCAACGTCCACTTCGAGATCGGGCCGCTGTTCTTTGGCGGCGGTGCGAAGGCGCGCCGGATCGGCTGCCATCCAGGCCGTTCCGTCGAGCGATGTGCCGCCGTCGGTCACCCGCGGCAGCGGCGTCGCGCAGTGAATCGTCCACCACGGCTGCTGTTCCGCTCCAACTGCCGGGAGAAAGCGCATGGCATTCGGGCCGGCAATCGCGTTCGCATTGCGAATGAACTGCCGCAGCGAGCCTTGCCGGCTCCGCCCGGCGGAGGTCTCGCCAACCTCGCCGGCGTTGTCGACGACGTTGTCGACGACGTTGAAGCTGAAGCCGAATGATGCCGTGGCCCGGACCGCCGGATCGGTGGTGTCGACACGCGCGAGATGTTTGGACGTCGACAATCTCCTCGGGTCGTCCGACTGCGAGGCCCAACGGCCGCCGACGCACGGGCCTGCTGCCGTGCGCGTCACCGGCGCGCCCGATCCGTCGGAGCAGAGCGTGCCGGTCGAGCCGAATGTCTGTTCCGCCCAGACCGACTCCGCGGCGGCGCCGGCGTTCAACCCTCCGGTCGGCGCAATGCTGAGGGAATCGACGGCGATCCAGTAGACCGCCGGAGCGAGTCCATCGAAGGAGAATCGCCCTGTGGCATCGGTGCGCGTCTCGCCGGTCCGGACGTCGGCGTCGTCGGGGACGCCGTTGCCGTCGTCGCGCCATGCAATCACCCGGACTCCTGCAAGCGGCGGCGCCACCTCGATGCTGCCGGCAGCATTGACATCCTCGGCCACGTTCCCTTGCAGCCCGGCCGCGGCCCGAAAGTGCACCAGCCTTGCCGGGTACCCGTCGAGCCCTGCTTTGTTGACCGCGGTGGCGCGCCAGTAGAAGTCGCCGTAGGGAAGCGCGTTTGTCCGCCACGAGGTCTCACGGATCCCGGTGGCCCGTTCGACCAACTGCGTGGCATCGGCGTCGCGATAAATCTCGATGGTGTAGGAGACGGCCTCGGGAACGCTCTTCCAACCGAAGCCGGCGTGGAGCGTCGCCTCTGCCGCCGGCTCAGCCATCGGCTCAACCAGCGCCGGTGCCGGCAGCAGCTTCTGCGGAGGCTCGGGCGCCTTCCCCTGCTCGACCTGCGTTCCCATTCCGGCCCGGACATCGACGGTTTTTCCGGCCGAAGCCACCACCGACGAACCGCCGTACACCATCACCTGCGCCTTGGCGTCGGACGCCTTCCTGCTGCGCGTGGCCACGGGGCGGTCTCCCGAGGCGTTGTGACTGATCGAGGTTCCACCGATGACCACATGGAGCTCGGCGGTCGCTTTCTTTTTCGGACGGCTGGCGACGTCGATCTGTCCGTCGATGATCTCGATGGTCTCGCTGACGGGCCCGCGCTGCGCCGGCCGCATCTCCTTGAGAAAGAGGAGCGAGTTCTCGGTCATGGTCAGGTGCGAGCCATCGTCGAACTTGAGGTCGGCGGAGGACTTCTCGAAGGTCCTGACGCCGTCGTTCTCCTTGAGCAGGTCGCCCTCGTGTGCCGTCGCCCATGGCTGAGGGTCCGGCTTGGCGTCGACTCGCCGGGCCACGCGGTCGACCAGCGCATTTCTCTTCGGCAGCTGCCGGGAGACGATCACCCGGATTCGCGATCCCGGCTTCAGATGCCTGGGATCGTGGATCTGCGGGTTGAGGCGCAGGTTCTCCGTCCAGAGCGACGGAGAGCCGAGGTAATGAATGGTGATGCCGATGAGCGTATCGCCCGGGCGGACGGTGTACCAGGCCACGGTATCGCCCGCGCGAGGCCCCGGCTGATCGGGCGGCTCACCGGGCGTTTGGGCGGACGCGGCGATGGCGGCCAGAAAGAGGACGGCGGCGAGAGCGACTCTTTTTCGTTCAGGCATCGGCTTTCAATAATGAGATGGTGGGCACGTACATCGGGTCGGCGTGCTTCGTCGCCGTGCGCCGATCCATGTGCGTGCGTGGGTCGAGTTTGAACTTCTGTTCCGAGGTCATCCGGCGCAGCAACGCTACCAGCTCCGCGGGGTGGGAGAGACGTTTCGACGGATCCTTCGCCAGCATACTCATCACGGTTGTTTCCAACAGCAGAGGAGTCAGAGGATTCGCAGCCGTCGGCGGCGGCGGTACATAGTGGAGCGTTGCTTCGAGCGTTTCCTTCATGCTCGGCCGGTCGAACGGGGCGAAACCGGTCAGGCACTGATAGAGAGTGACGCCGGCGCTGAACATGTCTCCCGCCGGCAGCGAACCGCGGCCGGAGATCAGCTCTGGCGCCATGTATCCGGGCGTGCCGAAGACCATGCTGACGTCTGTAAGGGCACTCAATAGCTCGGCGATCCCGAAGTCGGTGACCTTGACCGTTCCGTTCCAGGAGATGAGGATGTTCGCCGGCTTGATGTCGCGATGGATCACATGGGCGCCGTGCGCCGCTTCCAGCGCCAGGCCCAGCGCCAGGCCGACCACCAGCGTCTGTTCGATCGAAAGCGGTTGGCCGTCGAGCTGACTGTCGAGACTCACGCCGTCGACGAACTCCATGGCGATGAACGCCGAATCGCCCGACTCCTCGACGTCGAAGACCGCCACCACGTTCGAGTGATGAAACTGCGCCACCGTGACCGCTTCGCGCATCAGTGACTCGACCAGGTTCCCCCGCTCCGGCGCCGGAACGTCATCGCCGAGCCGGATGGTCTTGAGCGCCACTGGCCGCTGGAGCTTCGGATCCCAGCCGCGGAACACCGTTCCCATGCCACCCTGCCCGACCACTTCCAGCACCTGATAGCGGCCGAGAAAGACGTTCCCGAGCTCCTCCCGGTCGTGCACCCGTTTCTGCAGCAGATCGAGCGAGGAGCGCAGGCGGTCGATGTCGCTGCCCGAGCCGGCGGGGAGGAATCCCATGTCGCTCTGCGCTTCGAGCAGATCGCGCAACGGCCGGACCGCCACGAACCAGGCCGCCACCGATAGCGCGGCCACGAGGAGGAGCGCGGCGATGACGGCGAAGAGCGATCTCTCCCGCAAGTTGTGCGCGATCGCTTCCGCCACCGTCGCCGGCTGCGTCGAGACCACCACCCACGGCGTCCCATCCACCGGCGCGTAGGCGCCCACCGCCACCGCGCCACCGGCCGCGGGAAAGCGCCCGGCGCCGCGGATCCGGCCGGTGGCGGCGATGTTCAGCAGGGAAGGGGGGATGCTGGCCACGGCTGCCGGATTTCCGACGACCGCATGCCGGCTCCGGTCGATCAGAACGCGGAGCGCTTGTTCGCCGAGCTCGGAGGAGTGGAGATCGTCTTCGAGTGCGCGGGCATCGAAGATGGCCGTGGCCTCCCCGCCGTTCGTCAGCGTCCGCACGATCGACAGCCAGGCGCCGCCGCTCTCCGGGTGAATCTCGAGGCGCTCCCGCTGCGGAGTTGCCAGGATGGCCTGGATGACCGAAGCGGCCGACTTCTTCTGGCCGCGAAAGATCTCCGCTCCATTGGGATCGCGGAGGACTACCGCCACGAGATCGCCGCGCGATTGGAGAAGGCTCCGCACCGTCTCTTTCGCCGCGGCCGAGGATGGATCGTTTTCCACTTCCGGCGCCGCCACGAGCGCATCGATCAACGTCTCCCACGCCGAAACCGTGCTGCTGATCCTGTCCGCCCCGGTGTCCGCCGAGAGCGCATGCGTCTGCAGCACCTGCGACGTCATGGCCTCGCGATTGAGATCGGCGAATCGGAACGAAACGAGCGCGAGCGGAATCAGCCCCGCCGCCGTGAGCGCAATGATGATGCGCCCGAGAAAGCCGATCTGCAGCCGGCGGCGAGGGATACGGTCAGTCTGACGCATCAGCCTGCCAATGGTATCGCCGCAACGGGAGCAAGCGATGATGCCGATTTTTCAACCGCTTTGAGCCGGCGAAGCCGGAGCGCGACGGAGCGCTGGCGTCTCGCCGGCTGGCCCGGGGGCGTCTCGCCCCCGAACTGCAAGACTCCATTTGCTCGTAACCCTCTCAGCGGCGAGACGCCAGCGCTCCGGCCGAAACGCTTAAGTCAAGGCATTGGCGGCAACCCACATTTCTCACCTGATGCAGCGTATGAGAAATACGTGCTCGGACATGAGTTGGGACGACGGCGTGATCGTTGAGGCGAGGGCGTTGTGAAGTTACGGTGATCTCGCGCCGGAGGCGCATCGGATATCAGCCACCGGAACCGATGTGGGATAATTCCGGAGCCCCGGAGGGGCGTCGGAGAATGCCATCAACACATTCCAGGATAAATACATCGCCTACAGCCGTTCGCGGCATTTCGTCTGGTATCCTCGGCCGATATGCGCCGGGAGGATTTGATCGCATTCGCGCGACGTGATTGGCAAAGCGTGGCCGCGATGAAGGAGCGTTTCTGGGTCGAGCAGAAACGCCGGATGACAGCCAGCGAAGCGTTGCATCTCGCCGACGATTTGCGCTCGTCAGTCACCAGCCGGCGAAGCGACTGGCCCTCCGAGGACGAGCGGCGCTCCGATCTGGAAACGCATGCGCGCGTGTCGGAGAGCCTGCGACGTGTCCGCACTCGATGATGTTCTCGCCGCGGTCGCGGCGGCGATGCACGAGAGCGCGTCGCGTTGGTATCTGTTTGGAGCACAGGCAGCGACTCTATGGGGGGAAGAAGAGTTTCTCGATCGCGCGATCAACGTTCAGTTCGAGGGCACGGCCGTCCCGGTGATCAGGACATCTCCCCTGCCACCCGCGCTCATTCCGTG
>JADGNY010000243.1 GCA_017883235.1 Thermoanaerobaculia bacterium
GGCGCCGCGGTTTGCCGAGCGCGCCCTCTTCCGTGCAGCCGGATTCTTCGAGCACGAGACGGGATACTGGCGTGAACGGCCGCCGGTCTGCGCGTAGTACATCAGTGGCGGGAGCTGCCTCCGCTGGTGATGTCGTGAACGGTGAAGGTCACGCGATAGTCGGCGCGTAACCAGCGCGCGACGAATGGCAGTTTCGTTCCGCCGCTCGTGCGCCAATCGTCGTATTCGATCTCCTCGGGGAGAATGCCGAGCGGCGTGACCAGCTCACGATGGCGTCTGGTGACGACACCGTGCGCTTCATCGATCGTCCAGACCTCGCCGTTCGCCATCTCGAGCTTGTCGACGCCGGTGACGCGCGATGCTTTCGGAGTGGGGACGCTCACGAACACCGCCAGGGCGCGATTCGCATCCGGCGGATGTGCGAGCTCGCTCTTGTAGTCGATCTTGTCCGCCGTGATCGTCAGCGTGAATGGTCCGCTCTTTGGATCGTCGCGCCCGTTGTAGCGCTCGACGGTCCCGGTCACGACACGTGTCACGGCGCCTCCCGGTGTGGCCGGCAGCCGGGCCAGGAGTGAATCGGCGGTGGGAAGCGCAACAGCCGGTTGCGGCGCGGCAGCATGGTTCCAGCCGGCGTTTGCGACGCTCGGAACGCCGTTCGGACGGATGTGGCCCTGGTGACAACTGTTGCACGTCACCACGGTCTTGCCGTCGAAGTTTCGTGCGTTGATGTCGTGCTCCATGGCGATCATCTTCCGCGCAGTTTCCTTTGCCGGTTTCTCATCCGACTCCCAGTCCTTCGCGTGGCAGTGCCCGCAGGTGACGCCGAGGGAGTTGGACATGAAGGCCATGACCGGGATGAGCTGCGACGTGGGGAGGCCTTGCAGCGTCTTGATGTTTTTCTTCGTCTGCTCTACAGGCAGATCGCTTGATTGCGCCGAAGTGAAGAGAAGCAGCATCGCGGCGATGATGATGCGCATCAGTCCTCCCGTTGAAACACGGCGTGAAAGTGCCCGCGCTCGGTATTGCCGTCACAAATGAGCCGTCCGCCGCTGATCCACGCCTCCGCGGTCTCGGTGTGCGCTCCCGGTCCTTGCAACGTCAGGTCGAGCCGCCCCTCGCGCCATGTGGCCCGTCCCCGCGCGGCCGTGATGCCGTCGACGGCGCGCCACCGTCCGTCGGTGACGACGTGCCACGCCTGATCTTCCGATCGTCCGCCGGAGACGCGGTGCTGCCGTACCGAGACACCGCGGGCATCCTGGGCGATCGACTGCGTGTAGGCGTCGTACGCGTGCGGAACCATCATGCCGAAGTCGCTCTGCGTCGCCACCAGCGACCACCGGCCGTCGAGAGTCGGACGGGCGATGGCTGGAGTGATCGATGCGCGCGTGCAGGCTGCGAAGAGGGCCAGCGGAACGGTGCCGATGGCAACGACAGCCAGGATGGCCGCAGTGCGGCTGCGCGCAGGGGGCCGTCGGAGCGTCGCCACGCGGCGTTCGATCGAGCTCGAAGCCATGCCTAGCACGAATCCGCCGCGCACGCTCATCGATGCGATGCGGACGAGCGCTGCCGCGTACGCGCGCGGCGATGATTGCCGGGCCGCTTCTTCGTCGCAGGCCAGCTCGCGCAACTCGGCGATCTCGCGCCGCAGGAGCGCGGCGATCGGGTGAAACCAGAGCGGAAGTGAAATGACCTGTAGCAGCGCATTGACGGCGAAATCGCCTCGGCGAACGTGCGCGCGCTCATGAGCGAGTGCCGCCGGCAGCAACTCGCTGCCCGCCAGCGAGGGCGGAAGAAGGATGGTCTTTCCGACGGTCACCGGCGAGGCCACATCATCGGAGAGGCGCACACCTTCGGCGAAGGGGCGGGAGCGAGAGAGGAGCCGGCGCGTGCGGCGTCCGGCGGCGAGAAGTCTCCCGGCTGCGAACAGCGCCCCGGCAAGATAGACGATGGCAATCAATCCGGCTGTGCTGCGATTCAGAGAAGGTTGCGCTTCGACGATGACCGCGCGTTGCGTCAGAAGGTTGCCGCCGGGTGAAGGGGAAGCGGGTTGTGTGGGCCGCGGGATGTCCGGCTCGGCGCGGGGCACCATTGTCATCAAGGGCGAAGCGACGGCAACGACGAGCGTCAGCGCGGCAAGCCAGAAGCGAAGATTGGCAGGCGCGCGGCGAAGGAGGCGTGCGGTGCCGATTCCGATCAACGCAATCGCGGCGGTCTGCCACGCCGCGTTGACGACAAACGTCACGATGACTTCAGCGATCCGATCCACGGCGTTCCTCCTCTTCCAGCATTCCGTTCAGCCGCCGCAAGGTCTCCGGCGTCAACTGCTTCGTTTCCACGAGGCTCATGACCAGCGCTTCCGCGGAGCCTCCGAAGATTCGCTGCACGACGTCGTGGAGCGTTGCGCCGAGCGCGTTTTCCCGCGAGATCGCCGCGCTGTAGTGATAGGCGCGGTCGACGAGCGTGCGGCTCGCTTTTCCTTTGCGCACGAGCACGTTCAGCATCGTCTGGACGGTGGTGTAGGCCAGCCGGCCGCCGAGCCGCTCCTGCGCCGCGGCCACCGAGGCCGGTCCGCCGTTCCAGAGCACCTGCATGATCTCGAGCTCGAGAGGGGTCAGTTGGTCAGTTTGTTTGCGTCGAGGCATCTCGTCTCCTAAAGCGTTAGGACAAGATCGGTCCGCGCGTCTGCTTTGTCAACTAAAACTTTAGGAGATCGCGAACCTCGTGGGCATCCCGGCCATCGCCGTGCCGTCCGGTTTCTCGCGCGAGCGCCTGCCGCTGTCGCTGCAGATCATGGCGCCGCGGTTTGCCGAGCGCGCCCTCTTCCGTGCAGCCGGATTCTTCGAGCACGAGACGGGATACTGGCGTGAACGGCCGCCGGTCTGC
>JADGNY010000081.1 GCA_017883235.1 Thermoanaerobaculia bacterium
GCCCGACCTGGGAGACGCACCGCCCGACCTGGGAGACGCACCGCCCGACCTGGGAGACGCACCGCCCGACCTGGGAGACGCACCGCCCGACCTGGGAGAGGCACCGCCCGACCTGGGAGAGGCACGACGCGCGCTGGGAGACGCACAGTCCGACCTGGAAGAGGAACGGCGCAACCTGGAAGAGGAACGGCCCGACCTGGGAGAGGCACCGCGCGCGCAGGACGATTCACCGTTCCGACATGCTGCCATCCCATTGATTTTGGCAATCGCACACCAAAACAGAAAAATAACCGTGACTTTTATGACAGCGGAACATAACGTGTGCCCCGGAGGGATCATCCATGAAATGGCTCCCGGTCCTGCTTCTTCTTGCCTCCTCCGCGTTTGCGGCCTCCCCCACATCAACCAACAACGACGATACCTGTGACGTGAAGGTGGGTCCGGCGGCCACGCTGCTCTTGCCCTACTTCGAGGTCGATGTCAGCGGCACCACCGGACAGACGACGCTCTTCACGGTCACGAACGTCGTCCGTTATCCCCAGATCGCGCACGTCACGCTCTGGACGGATTACGGGTATCCGGTGATGACCTTCAACGAGTACCTCACCGGTTACGACGTTCAGGCGATCAACCTGGCCGACGTTCTGGTACGCGGCATCGTGGCGCCGCCGAGCGGCACCACGTCGGCGACGACGCCCGGTCAGCTTTCGGCGGGAACGAACCCCAACCTCCGCTCACCACTCGATTGCGGGACTAATCCCGGAACGCTCCCGAAGAGCATCATCGCCGCGATCCGGACCGCGCTCACGCTGGGCACGTTCTCCCTGACCTCGTGCAGCCAGATCGGAGGCGTCCACTCGAACGCCATCGGCTACGCCACCGTCGACCTGGTGGCGAGCTGTACGGCCCGGGCGCCGTCCGATCCGCTCTACTACTCGACCGACCTTCTCTTCGATAACGTCCTGATCGGCGACTACCAGCAGATCGGGCTGCATCCGGCCGGTCAGCCGGCAAGTAGTTTCGATGCCGGAGGCAATCCGATGGTCCATCTTCGGGCTGTGCCCGAGGGGGGAGGCGCGGGGTCGAACGTCGGCACAGCGCTGCCGTACACCTTCTACGACCGGTATACGCCCGCCGACAGACGGACAGTCGACCGCCGCCAACCGCTTCCCTCCACGTATGCATCGCGCTTCATCCAGGGGGGAACGAACGCGTTCAGCACGAATCTCAGCATCTGGCGCGAAGGGTTCGGCGCCGGCAGTTGCGCCGATGCCAAAGCGTCGGCGGCGATGACGGTGGCGGAGATCGTCCGCTTCGACGAGCACGAGAATGCGTTCACCCTCTCGCAACAGGTGTTTTGCACCTGCTTCAACCAGCCCCCCACTCTCCCGGCAACCTCTTCGTTCTCATCGGCCGATCCCCTGTATCCCGCAATGGCCACTCCCGACGTCGGCGGCTGGCTTTACCTGAACCTCGACAACGGCGGCAGCACGACGTACTCGGTAACCAAGGACATCGGAGGGGCGCCGGGACCGACGAACGTCCGGACAGCTCTCGCGCCGGTGGGATCGACGACGACCATCGGGCCCCGCCCGAGCCAGAGCTGGGTGACGGTGACGATGTTCGGCAACCTCGGCACGAGTCACATGACCGCGGAGTTCGACGCGGCATCGCTCGGCAACGGCTGTTCCCCCGCCGCGTTCCCGTCATCGATGGTGCCGATCGGCCCGGCCGGTGGCGTCTTCGTCTGTCCGCCGGGCACGACCCTCACCAATGGCTCGAGCACGCAGTGCACCGGCACGAACGTCAACCCGATCCCATGAAGACCGCAGGCCTGCTGTTTGCGTCGCTCCTTCTCTGCGGCAGCGCCGTTGCGGCTGTGCCGTCGTCGATCAATAACGACGACAGTTGCGACGTCAAGGTCGGTCCCGCGGCCACGCTGCTGTTGCCGTACTTCGAAGTCGACATGAACGGCAGCTCCGGACAAACCACGCTCTTCACAATCACGAATGTCACCCGCTATCCGCAGGTCGCGCATGTCACGCTGTGGAGCGATTGGGCCTATCCGGTGCTTGCGTTCAACCTCTTCCTCACCGGCTATGACGTGCAAGCCATCAATCTCGCGGACGTTTTCGTCCGCGGCACCATTGCGCCGCCAGGCGGCACCAGTTCAACGACGAACCCAGGCGCGCTGTCGTCGCCTTCGGGCGGCAATCTGCGCATTCCTCTCGACTGCGTCGGGGGTGCCGGGGTCCTGCCGGCAAGTATCGCGGCGGACTTGCGTCGAGCGTTTACGCTAGGCATTTTCACGCCGTCGGGCGCAAGAACCTGCTCCGCCATGGGCGGCACGCACGCGAACGCCATTGGCTACGCCACCATCGACGTGGTGGCGAATTGCACGAACCTGCTGCCCACCGATCCGGCCTACTACACGACCGATCTGCTCTTCGACAACGTGCTGATCGGCGACTATCAGCAGCTCGGCGGCAGTCCTGCCGGCACCGTAGCTGCGAGCGCATTTGACGCCGCTGGCAACCCGATGGTGCACATCCGGGCGGTGCCCGAGGGTGGCGGCGCAGGGGCGAATGTACCGACCGGGCTTCCCTACACGTTTTACGACCGCTACACACCATCGGCCACACGGACGATCGATCGTCGTCAACCGCTGCCGTCCACGTTTGCGGTCCGTTACATCCAGGGTGGCACCGGCGCGTTTGCGACGAATTACACGATCTGGCGGGAAGGTCTGACCGGAGCCGGCGCGTCGTGCGCATCGAACATCAACAACAACGCCCTTGCCATCGGTGAGTTCATTCGCTTCGACGAGCACGAGAACCCGACCGCATTCTTCCTCAACCCGAACTGTGCGCCCTGCGGGCCTTCAGCTCCGACGCTGCCAGTAGATTCATCAACGAACACCGCCAGCTCCGTCTTTCCGTTCCTCGTTGGAACGGACGTTGGCGGTTGGATGTACCTGAACCTCAACAACGGTGGGGCAGCCGCCTACTCGGTCACGAACCACGCGGGCGGAACGACCACCTCGGCCCCGACCGTGTTCGGCACTCCGCGCGCGAGCCAGAACTGGGTAACTGCAACGATGTTCGGCAACGCCGGCGGCAACCGGATGACCGCGGAATTCGACGCCGCATCGCTCGGAAACGGCTGCACGCCGGCGGCGCCCATCAACGGAGGGAGCTCATTCGGTCCCCCGATCGGTCCCGCCGGAGGGGTCTTCGTCTGTCCACCCGGTACGACGCTGACGAACGGCACGACAGCGTTATGCACCGGCACGAACGTCAATCCGAATCCATGAAAACCGCGTTGTGGCTCGTCGCCTCGCTTCTCCTCTGCACCGTTGCATCGGCGGCGGTGCCGTCGTCGATCAACAACGACGACAGTTGCGACATCAGGGTCGGCCCCGCGGCGACGCTACTGCTTCCCTACTTCGAGGTCGACGTGTTCGGCAACTCGGGACGGACGACGCTTTTCACGATTACGAACGTCTCGCGCTACCCGCAGATCGCTCACGTCACACTCTGGACCGATTCTGCCTATCCAGTGCTGACCTTCAACCTCTTCCTCACCGGTTATGACGTTCAGGCCATCAACCTCGCGGACGTGCTGCTCCGCGGCACGATCGCGCCGCCTGGTGGCACCAGTCCCGCCACGACTCCAGGTTCGTTATCGGCGGCATCGGGCAACCTGCGCACATCGCTCGACTGCGCCGGCAATCCCGCCGTCCTGCCGGCCAGCATCATTGCGGACGTGCGCGACGCGTTGACCCTCGGCATCATTCGGAGCGTTCCCTTCTGTTCCATTGGAGTTGCCGGCGGCGTGCACATCGATGCCATAGGCTACGCGACCATCGATGTGGTCGCGAATTGCACCAATCTCCTGCCCTTCGATCCGCTCTACTACACGACCGATCTGCTCTTCGATAACGTGCTGATCGGCGATTACCAACAGATCGGGGCGGTTCCGGCCGGCACCGCGAACGGCAGTGCTACCGATGCGACCGGCAATCCCATGGTCCACATCCGCGCGGTACCAGAGGGCGGCGGTGCGGGCTCGAATGTCAGCACAGCGTTGCCCTACACCTTTTACGATCGGTACACCCCTTCCGCAACAAGGGCGATCGATCGGCGCCAGCCGCTGCCATCGACGTTCGCCGCACGTTACGTTCAGGGCTCCGCCAACGCGTTTGCGACCAACTTCAACGTCTGGCGGGAAGGCACGAACGGGTCCGGCGCGTCATGCAAGTCGTACGTCGATAACTCGGCGATCCCCATTGCGGAGATCGTCCGCTTCGACGAGCACGAGAACCCGTTCACGGGGATTTTCTGTGCAGAGCCGCCCTGTCCCTCATTTGCGACTCTTCCGGCGGACTCCGCGACAAATACCAACCTCTCGACCTATCCTCCTCTCGCTGGAACCGACGTCGCGGGCTGGATGTACGTGAACCTCAACAACGGGGGTAGTCCCAGTTACTCGACACAACCGAACCGGGCGCCCCGGCCCAGCCAGAACTGGGTCACGATCTCGATGTTCGGCACGGTAGCTGGAAACCGCATGACCGCCGAGTTTGACGCCGCGCCGCTCGGCAACGGCTGCTCACCCGCTTCGCTCACATCGTCCGCGAACTCTGGCCCGGTCCCGATCGGTCCCGCCGGCGGCGTCTTTGTCTGTCCGCCCGGCACGACGCTCACAAACGGCACGACGGCGTTATGCGCTGGCACGAACATCAACCCAAATCCATGAAAACTGCATTGTGGCTCGTCGCCTCGATTCTCATCAGCACCGCTGCATTGAAGGCGACGCCCTCGTCGACCAACAACGACGACAGTTGCGACGTCAAGGTCGGCCCCGCGGCCACTCTGCTTCTGCCGTACTTCGAGGTCGACACCGACGGCACCTCGGGACAAACGACACTCTTCACAATCACCAACGTCACGCGCTACCCGCAGATCGCGCACGTCACCCTCTGGACCGATGGGGCGTTTCCGGTGATGACGTTCAACGTGTTCCTCACCGGCTACGACATCCAGTCCATCAATCTCGCCGATGTCCTGATTCGCGGCGTCATCGCCCCACCGAGCGGTACCTCTTCGTCCACGACTCCGGGCTTTCTCTCGGCGAGCACAAATCCGAACATCCGCTCCTCTGCCGACTGCGCCAACGCTCCGGGAACGGTGCCGGCAAGCATCATCGCATCCGTGCGCGGGGCGTTTCGGATGGGCGTTTTCCAGCCTCCTGGTGCAGCGTTGTGCAACGCCGCCGGAGGAGTCCACGGAAACGCCATTGGCTACGCCACGATTGACCTCGTCGCCAGTTGCACAGATCGCGTGCCGTCCGATCCGGCCTACTACAGCAACGATCTCCTCTTCGACAACGTACTGATCGGTGACTATCAGCAAATCGGCCCCCATCCCGCGGGCCTGCCGCCCACTACCTTCGATGCGGGTGGCAACCCGATGGTCCACATTCGCGCCGTGCCCGAAGGTGGTGGCGCCGGCTCAAATGTCGGCACGGCGCTGCCGTACACCTTCTACGACCGGTACACGCCTTCGGCCAGACGGACGTTCGACCGCCGCCAGCCGTTGCCCGCAACGTTCGCGGCGCGCTACGTCGAGGGAGGGATGAGCGCCTTTGCCACGAACATGACGATCTGGCGCGAGGGGTTTGGCAACGGGAGCTGTGCGGCAGCGGCAGCGGTAGCCAACGGTGCTCTGTCGATCGCGGAAATCGTTCTGTTCGATGAGCATGAGAATCCATTTCTGCTCGGTGGCTGCGTTATCCCGGAGATTCCATCCTGCCCGGTCCCGCTGCCGGCAGCCTCCTCGACGAACACCGCCAGCGGCGTCTATCCGGCACGCGGTGGTCCCGACGTTGGCGGATGGATCTATCTCAACCTCAACAATGGCGGCAGCTCGTCATACTCGGTGACGCAAGATATCGGAGGTGTGCCGGGTCCGGCGAATACAAGGACCAGCCTCGCACCAATCGGGTCGACGACGACCGTGGGGCCGCGCCCGAGCCAGAACTGGGTGACGGTGACGATGTTCGGCAACGTCGGCGGCAGCCGAATGACCGCAGAATTCGACGCTGCATCGCTCGGCAACGGCTGCACGCCAGCAGCGTTCGCAGCAGTTGGTGGCCTTTTCACTCCGATACCCGTTCCCGGAGCGCCTCCGATCGGTCCCGCCGGCGGCGTCTTCGTCTGTCCGCCGAACACGACGATGACGAACGGCACGACCACTCTGTGCACCGGCACCAACGTCAATCCGAACCCATGAAAACCGCGCTGTGGCTCGCCGCCTCGCTTCTCCTCTGCACCGCCGCCTCGGCGGCCGTGCCGTCGTCGATCGACAACGACGACAGTTGTGACATCAAAGTCGGTCCCGCGGCGACGTTGCTGCTGCCGTACTTCGCCGTCGACGTGAGCGGCACCACGGGACAGACGACCCTCTTCACGATCACGAATGTTTCGCACTATCCGCAGATCGCGCACGTCACGCTCTGGACCGACGGGGCCTATCCGGTTCTGACGTTCAACCTCTTCCTGACCGGCTATGACGTTCAGGCGATCAACCTGGCGGATGTCCTCGTCCGAGGAGTGGTCGCACCGCCGAACGGCACCGCTTCGGCCACGACACCAGGCGCGCTTTCAACAAGCTCCAGCGGCAACCTTCGAGCATCCCTCGACTGCTCCGCCAATCCCGGCCAGCTACCGCTGAGCATCGTTCGCGCGATCACGAACGCACTGACGACGGGCCAATACGCGCCGGATTCGTGTATCGGGGCTGGAAACATACATGCGCTGGCGATCGGATACGCGACCATTGACGTCGTCGCAAGTTGCACGGCCCGCTCGCCGGCCGATCCTGCCTACTACACGAACGACCTCCTCTTCGACAACGTGCTGATCGCTGACTACCAGCAGATCGGCGCCTATCCCGGCGACCGGTTACCTGGTGCCTTCGATGCCGCCGGCAATCCGATGGTCCACATCCGGGCCGTGCCCGAGGGTGGGGGCGCGGGCTCCAGCGTCGCCACCGCACTGCCCTACACCTTCTACGACCGCTACACACCGTCAGGAACACGCACGATCGATCGGCGCCAGCCGCTCCCATCCGCGTTCGCGGCACGTTTCATCCGGGGCGGCACATCAGCCTTCGCGACGAATTTCACCATCTGGCGCGAGGGCTTCGGTAAAGGGAGCTGCGCCGATGCCACAGCCTCGGCGAGGATGCCGGTCGGCGAGTTCATCTGCTTCGACGAGCACGAGAATGCCTCCGTTTTCGATAGCCCCCTGTGCGGCACATGCCACCCAAATCAACCGATGCTGCCCGCTGCGTCGTCGAACGAGGAGAGCAACAACAGCTTTTTCCCGCCCGAGTATGGCGCTGACGTCGGCGGCTGGATGTACCTCAATCTCAACAACGGCGGCAGCACAACCTACTCCGTAACCCACGAGGTCAACGGCGTGCCGGTACCGACGAACGGACGGACCAGCCTTTCGCCTGCCGGGTCTACGACCACGGTAGGCCCGCGCCCGAGCCAGAACTGGGTAACGATCTCCCTGTTCGGCGGGATCGGCGTCAACCAACTGACCGCCGAGCTCGACGCCGCACCCCTCGCCAACGGCTGCTCAGCGTCCGTGGCCGTGAACGGAGGTGTAGCGCCAGGTCCGCCGATCGGCCCCGCCGGCGGCGTTTTCGTCTGTCCACCCGGTACAACCCTCACAAACGGCACGACAGCGTTATGCACCGGCACGAACGTCAATCCGAACCCATGAAGACACTGCTCGTGCTTCTCGCCTCGATTCTGTTTTGCGGCACAGCATTCGCGGCGTCGCCGCCGTCGATCAACAACGACGACAGTTGCGACGTGTCGGTCAGCCCCGCGGCCACCTTGCTCCTGCCGTACTTCGAGGTCGATGTGAGCGGCACATCCGGGCAGACGACGATTTTCACGGTCACCAACGTCACGCACTCCCCCCAGATCGCGCACGTCACGCTCTGGACCGACTACGGGTATCCGGTGCTGACGTTCAACCTGTATCTCACCGGGTATGACGTTCAAGCGATCAACCTGGCCGACGTCCTGGTCCGCGGCGTCGTCGCGCCGCCAAGCGGCACGACGTCCGCAACCATGCCCGGCCAGTTTTCCCTGGCGGGCAATCCAAACCTCGGTACGCCGCTCGACTGCGCGCATAACCCCGGTCTGCTGCCGCAGGGCCTGGTCATCGCCATACGGACCGCGCTGACGACAGGCTCCTTCTCGCTGATTTCATGCAGCGGGATCAGGGGCACCCATGCAAACGCCATCGGCTACGCCACCGTCGACGTGGTGGCGGCCTGCACGGACCGCACACCGTCCGATCCGCTCTACTACACGAACGATCTTCTCTTCGACAACGTCCTGATCGGCGACTACCAGCAGATCGGACCGCATCCCGCGGGCGAGCTGGCAAGTACGTTCGACGCCGGCGGCAATCCGATGGTCCACATTCGGGCTGTCCCCGAGGGGGGTGGCGCAGGGTCGAATGTCGACACCGCGCTGCCGTACACCTTCTACGATCGATATACACCGGCGGCCAGACGGACGTTCGACCGCCGCCAACCGCTCCCGTCAACATTCGCATCCCGCTTCATTCAGGGAGGACCGGCCGGTTTCAGAACGAACCTCACCATCTGGCGTGAGAGTTCAGGCAGCGGCAGTTGCACGGATGCAAAGTTCTCCGCCGGACTACCTGTTTTGGACGTCATTCGCTTCGACGAGCACGAGAACACCTTCGCGCTGTCCTACAACTGCACATGCCTCGCTCCACCGGTCTACCTTCCGGCAACCTCGTCGACCTCATCATCCGCATCGACCTATCCCCCGGTGGGCGGAGCCGACGTTGGAGGGTGGTTCTACCTGAACCTCAACAACGGCGGCAGCACGACGTACTCGGTAACTCGCTACATCGGCGGGGTGCCGGAATCGACAAACAGCCGGACAAACCTCACCCCCGACGGATCAACAGGAGCCATCGGCCCGCGCCCAAGCCAGAACTGGGTGACGGTGACGATGTTCGGCAACCTCGGCGCGAATCATCTGACCGCGGAGCTCGACGCCGCATCGCTCGGCAACGGCTGTTCGCCCGCCGCGTTTATCACGACCTTCTCGACCCCCGCCGGCCCTGCCGGCGGAATCTTCGTCTGTCCGCCCGGCACAACGATGACAAACGGCACGACCATCCAATGCACCGGCACGAACGTAAACCCGATCCCATGAAGAACGGCCTGTTGAAGAAGTAACCCCTGGGAACCAATCCAGGCTTTCTTAACCGCGGAAAATCCACGTCTCGAAAACATACTTCGCCACGCCGCGGATGATGTAAATCGCCAGCAGGAGAAGCAGCGGCGACCAGTCGATGCCGGCGGTCTTGTGGGGCGGCAGGATGCGGCGGAACGGACGCAGGAACGGATAGGTCATCCGCGAGAAGATGTCGTTGAGCTGGTTGAGGATCATGTACGCCGACTTGTAGCGCCAGCGGAACGAGGTCTGCGAGGCGAAGAAGAGGATCCACGAGATGATCACCCAGACCAGGACGATCCACTCGATCACCTGCAGAATGATCAGGAAGGCGTTGAAGAACGGCACCACGATTCCCATTTAGCCTCGGCTCCCGAAGATCGCGCGGCCGACGCGGACGATCGTCGATCCTTCCTCGATCGCGGCCTCGAAATCTTCGCTCATCCCCATCGACAGATGCTCGAGGCCGAGCGCATCGCGCATCGACCGGAGCTCCCGGAAGTATGGACGCGACGCGTCGGGAGTGCCAATCGGGGGGATGGCCATCAATCCGATGACGCGCAGCGAGGCCAGCGCGCTTGCCTGTCTGGCCACGGCTTCGACCTCAGCCCGTTCGATGCCGCTCTTCTGCGGCTCGTCGCCGATATTGACCTGCAGCATCACATCCAGCCGCTTGCCGTGAGCCTCCGCCGCACGCGCCAGCTTCTCGGCCAGGTCGAGCGAGTCGACGGCCTGGATGACGTCGAACAGCTTGACAGCGTCCCTGGCCTTGTTCGTCTGAAGATGCCCGATGAGGTGCCAGCGTGCGGCGCCGCGCACCAGAGGCTTCTTCTCGCGCGCTTCCTGCACCCGGTTCTCCCCAACCTCGGTGATGCCGGCGTCGATCGCGTCATCGATGAATGAGGCAGGGAACGTCTTCGAGACTGCAACGAGGGTCACCTCGCCGCGCGTGCGTCCCGAGCGCGCGCAGGCGCGGACGATCCGCTCCTGGACGCTGACTACATTCTCACGAATCGACACGACGACGCTCGATCCATCGATCATTCGGCGTGCGCGCGGCCCGGTCGAGCGCGGCGTTGGCCAGCCGGTCGGCATCCTTGTTTCCCGCGCGCAGCGTGTGGCGGATTTTGAATTTCGGGAACTGGCGCACCATCGACTTCGCCCGCTCGTACAACGGCACGAGGTTCGGATGTTTGACGCGGTATTTGCCGAGCATCTGCTGCACGAGCAGCAGCGAGTCGGAGACGATCTCCACATCCGTGGCGCCCTCGGATTGCGCCGTCGCCAGCGCCTCGAGCAGGCCGGCGTACTCGGCGACGTTGTTCGTCGTCGTGCCGAGGAAGCCGGAGATCTCGATGATCTCGCCGTCTTCCTTGCGCATGAAGACGCCGTAGGATGCCGGGCCGGGATTGCCGCGGCAAGCGCCGTCGACGAAGGCAGTGATCTTCAGGATGGGGGCGTCTCCAGGTAGAGGATACGGCTGCAGCCTTCGCAGTGAACGAGGTCGCCGCGCTTGAGCTGCTGCAGGACGGCAGGGCGGACGCGCGTACGGCATCCGTTGCAGGAATCGGCCACAACGTGTGCGATGGCGACGTTCTGCCGTTGTTTGAAGATGCGGTGAAACTCGCGGCGCAGGCGCTCGGGAACGGTCGACTCGATCGTGACGGCGCGGGCCTTGAGCGTTTCGACCTCGCCGCGCAGATCGACCAGTGAGTGCTGCCAGGCGGCATGCTCCGCGTCCCAGCGCGACTTGAGGTCGGCGCTGCCGGCGGCCAGATCGTCGTTCTGCTTCTGCAGCGCGTCGATTTCGGTCATCGTCTTGAGCGTCGAGTCCTCGAGCTCCTTGACATGCTTGCGCGTGGCGTCGATCTCTTTCCACGCCGCCGCGTACTGCTGCTGGTTCTTCACCTGCATGAGCTGTCCCTGATATTTCTTCAGGAGCTCCTGCTGGTCTGTCAGCTCGCCGTCGACGCGCCGCCGTTCGCGTGAGAGCTGCTCGATCTGCGCTTGCAGCCTCTCCATTGCGGCATTGACGTCCTGCCACTCGCGGTCGACGGCCGCGAACGACTCAGGCTTGTCCGTCAGTTGTTTTTCGCGATCTCCGAGCTGCGACAGGACTGTTTGCAACTCCCAAAGCTTTTCAACGTCCTGATTCAACCATTCCTCCAAAAACGAAAAAGGCGTTCCGGTGTTGGAACGCCTGTGCGGTGTGAGAATGCGGCACCGGTTCGATCGAGCATCGTCCCGGGCATGGCGAACGACTCCCCTGCCGGCCCGCGCCGGCAGCAGAGTCCATCGTTCGTCAAGTTTTGGATGGCGCGCATCGTTTCCTGGTGGGTCCACCAGGATTCGAACCTGGGACCTGCCGGTTATGAGCCGGTAGCTCTAACCGCTGAGCTATGGACCCGGACGCGCGATTCTAGCAAAAGGGTCGGCGATGTCGAAGGATTTCCACGATCCGCTGATCTTCGCGGCCGAATCGAGGAGCCAGAACGGTGGCGAATGGTTGTCGGTTATCGGTTATCCGTTGTCAAACCGACAACCGAGAACCGACAACCAGTTGGCCTTGGGTGATCAACCCCCGCCGCCCCGGCTCAGCGGATTTCCACGCGGTCGCCGATCTCCATCGAATAGCGCATGGCCACGATCTTGCCGGTGGCGGTGTGCGTGTTCGTGGTCAGAATGCCGACCTCGCCGAGGACCTGGTATGGCTGACCGGGCTGGTAATTCTCGCGATAGACAGTGAGGAAGTCGCCCGGCTGGATCTGATCGGCCTGGCCGAGATTCACCTCGACGAGCAAACCTTCTCCCAGCGCCGTGTCCCAGCCGCCCTGCGCACCGACGATGTAACCGCGGCGTTTGCCGCTGGACGAATCGCAGAACGCCGGCATGTTCGGAACGCGCGCCAGCGGGATCGGGATCTGCGGCAGCGGCTTGAGCCGCGCGCCGATATGAATGTCCGTGCACGACTGCGTGATGATGCCGCGCGCCTGGTGATCGTCCGCGCAGAGGACGCGGATCTGCCCGCAATACAGGTACTGCCGCCCGACGACCTCGGGGTGCTTGCCTGAACCTGGACGGGTCACCATGTCGCCGCTCTCGACCACGATGTAGGTCTCACCGGCTACCAAGCCGCTCGACGCCCCGCCGCTGAGCAGGACCAGATCGCCCGTCCCGCCGGAGATGTCCTGCGTCATCGCCCCTCGGTCATAGCGCATCTCAGCGTCTTCCCACGCCATGACGGAGTTCGGCATCGGCTCCCGTGGATCGCCGATGTATCCGTAGCAGTAAACATCGGCCTCGGCGCCGAGAGGGATCGGGCTACGCGACCCGCCCATCGGGTCGGCCGCCGTCACGAATCCGTCGCGAGCGCCGGCGGCAGGCGTGACACCCTGCTCGGTGGCGGGGACGGTTGTGGTGTCGGTCACCAGGGCCGGGGCCGTCGCTCCGGTGCCACCGGTACTCACGGCGGCGATCGACTGGGCGGTCTCGGCGTCGATCAAGAGCACATCGCCGGGATAGATCCAGTGCGCGTCCGTGATCCAGGTGTTCGATTCCCAGAGCTGCGGCCACATGTAGGCGTTCTTGAAGAACTGCTGGGCCAGACCCCAAAGCGTATCGCCAGCCTTGATCGTGTAGGTTTTGGAGCCAGCCGGCCAAGTGGCCGCGTCGGGAGGGTTGTAGGCCGTCCAATGGTCGCCAACGCGATGAAGCTCGCGCGGAGGGTGTGACGATGACTTCTTCGCCGCCCCGAACAGAGGGAAAGCGACCACAAGCAGGAGAACGGGAACCACCCTACGCACACTGACCATTTTCCCCTCCCAAGGTTGTCGAGGTCGTGAAAACGTTATCTCAACAAGGGGTAACGGTCAAGGAGGGGTCTCACCGCAACGTCAGCACGCCATCATCCGGAGCGATACCGCCGGCGTGCCGGTCATCGAACTGCTTCAGTTCCCGCTTCCGCTTCTCGTAACGCGACATGACTCTCGTCACGTACGAGCGAGTCTCGCGAAAGGGAGGGATGCCGTTGTAACGGCGGACGTTCCCTTCGCCGGCGTTGTAGGCGGCGATGGTCTTGGTCAGGTTGCCATCGAACCGGGCGTTGAGGTACTTGAGGTACTTGGCGCCGGCATCGACGTTCTGTTCCGCGTTGTAGAGGTTCCGTGCCCCGAGCCAGCGGCCCGTCCGCGGCATGAGCTGCATCAGTCCGCGCGCCCCGACCTGCGACCGGGCGTGGGAACGGAAGCTCGATTCGGTCTCGACGACGGCGGCGAGGAGGGAGGGATCGACGTCATACTTCTGCGCCTTCGCATGAATGATGTCGCCGAACGGCACCGCGTTCGTGAAGAACTCCCGCCGGATGGCGACGTTGATCCGCCGCATCTCCTGGTGGAAAACGTCGTTTGACTGCGGCTCCGATTCCGGCCGCAACGCCTTGTTCAGGAAATGGATGCTGCCCTCGACGAGGCCGTCCTGCGGGGGATTCGAGGGATCGTCCGCCGAAGTGTCGCTGTCAACGACGCTCGCGAGGACACGCCCGGGCGACGCATGTTGCCTGGCGATCTTCCCGGTTGTCCGTGTTTGGGGGTTGACGACATCGACGCCCTGGAGCACTTCCGTCAATCCGCCCACCGACAGCGCCGCGCCGACGACGAGCGTTGCCACTCCTCGGCCGCCGATCCAGTGCAGGAGGCGATGCGAACGCGTTTTGCGGCGTACCTTCGCCGAACGAGCAGACAGGGATTCCGTGAGTGGGCGCCGCTTCCTGGCCATCGTCCTCCCTCAGTTATTTTCGCTACGAATAAGACTGCAATCGACGCGAGGTAACCAAGGGAGGGTGGGCCTTAATCCGCCGTTGAGCAAGGTCAGCCTTGCTGAAGGGGCGTCAACTCCTTGCGGGTTGGTGCTTTACTCGCCGAAGACAATCGCTGAAAACTTTTCGACACGGCAGTCTTCAGCTCGCCACGCTCCACGCGGAAGGCCCGCTTTGACGCAGGTCTGGTCGAGAAAGGTCTCCCGATCCCACGCGTACTCGGTGGCCACCTGCGGTAGCAGCAGTCCGGCGTACCGCCCTCGGGTGATGATGAGACCATCGCGGCCGACCACGATCTCCTCGATGTTCGTGACCACCTCGATCGGACCCATAACCGAGATCTCGAGATCCAGCAGTTCCAGCTCGCCGGGCCGTAACGGCGCGAAACGGGAATCGCGAAAGGCCGCGGAGATGGCGCTCGACGCGATGGCCTTGTAAAGCAGCTCGGAGGCCCGGATCGAGCCGATACAGCCTCGCAGGTCACCGTCGCGCGTCCGCAAGGTCACGAAGGCCCCGGCGGGGCTGCGGAGCGTCTCATCAAAGTCCTCGTCCTTCCACACGGGCGCGCGCCCGCCGAGGATGGCGGCAATCGATTGCCGGGCGATGCCGAGAAGTGTTTGCCGGTGGTCTTCGCTGAGGTCGAGCATGGGTTCAAAGAGAGCGCGAGCGAGCGGTTCGGATGAGCATCAGATTGCGGATGTAGACGATCAACGCCGGCGCCTGGCCGAGGATGATGACCGGATCGCGGCGCGCCACGCCGTAGATCGTCATCAGGATGCCACCGGTGAGCGAGAGGTACCAGAATTCGACCGGCACATGGCTCATCCTCCGGCGCTCGGACGAAATCCACTGCACGATGAAACGCGCCGCGAACAGCGCCTGGGCCACGAACCCAAACGCGGCAAGAAGATCCCAATGCCAGGTGCGGGGGTCGAAGGAGAGGGGGAAGTGCATGGTTTTTCAGGAAGTCTATCCTGACGGTGAGCGAAGCGAACCTGTCAGGATCTCCGGTGGCTGGGAGTCTATCCTGACGTGAGCGTAGCGAAATGTCAGGATCTCCGGTGGAACACAGAAGCGTTGCTAATCAAGAGAAGCGCGACTTCACCGGAGATCCTGCACGCTCCGCCGCAGGATGAACCTCAGCGCGACTTCACCGGAGATCCTGCACGCTCCGCCGCAGGATGAACCTCAGCGCGACCTCACCGGAGATCCTGACTGTTCGCTTCGCTCACGTCAGGATTGACCTCAACAACGCGATACGTCAGCACCCTCTTCGACATCCACCTCACCGCCACACAATCGGCCAGACCGCGAAAGGCACGGTTCATCGCTCCGTACTTGGAGACGCCGAACTGGCGGGCCCGATGGTTGACCGGCATCTCCACGACCTTGTAGCCGTGCATCCTCACCAGCGTCGGCAGGAAGCGGTGCATGCCGGTGTAGAGGCGAATGCGATCGATCGCAGTACGTTTCAGTAGTTTCAACGAACAGCCGGTGTCGGTGATGTGATCGTTGGTGATCCAGTTGCGGACGCCGTTGCCGATCTTCGACTGCATCCTGCGCGACCAGGTGTCGTGACGGTTCACGCGGACGCCGATGACCATGTCCGCCGCGCTCTCCTCGAGCGTACGCATCATGCCCGGGATGTCGGCCGGATCGTTCTGCAGGTCGGCGTCGAGCGAGACCACGAAGGTGCCTCGCGCCGCGCGCCACGCCGCATCGAGCGCCGCCGTCTGTCCGCTGTTCTTCTCGAACGTCAGCACGCGCAAGGTGGGATGTTTCGCTCTGCTCGCGCGCAGGACTTCGAGACTGCGATCCGTCGACCCATCGTCGACAGCCACGATCTCGTACGGCCACTTCTCATCCAGCGCCTTCGCGATCTCATCGAGAAGGATGGGGATGTTTTCTTCCTCGTTGTAGACGGGGAAGACGACGGAGAGGTGAGGGTTGGACGGCATCAGCGCGGCAGTGTAACGCCGAAGGCGCGCTCGAAATTTGCGGTCGTCCGCGCCGCTACGTCGTCGACCGGCACACCCCACAACGTCGCCAGCAGCTCGGCTACTTTGATCACGTACGCCGGCTCGTTGTCCCGTCCGCGGAACGGTACCGGAGCGAGAAACGGCGTATCGGTCTCGATGAGCACCCGGTCATGCGGGAGCGCCTTCGCGCAGGCGCGGAGCGAATCGGCGCTGCGGAAGGTGACGATGCCGGAGAAGGAGATGAAGTAGCCGGCATCGATGAACTTCCGAGCTACCTCCTCCGACTCCGTGAACGAATGGAGGATGCCGCGCGCGCCGCTGGCCGAGAGGATGGCCACCATGTCATCGGTCGACTCACGGTTGTGGACGATGATCGGCTTGTCGATCCGTTTGGCCAGATCGAGGTGCCGCTCGAAGACGGCGATCTGTGTTTCACGCGGCGAATGCATGTAGTGGTAGTCGAGCCCGCATTCTCCGACCGCGACGACCCGCGCACCCGGCGCCAGCCGCTCGATCTCCCCGAACGCCGCGTCATCGCAGTCTTTCGCCTCATGCGGATGAAAGCCGACGGCGGCCCAGACGTCGGCATGCGTCTGCGCAATGGCAACCGCATCCGGCGCATCCTCCCGCTTCGTGCCGGGAACGACGAAGCCGCGTACGCCGGCCTCCCTCGCACGGGCGAGCGTCGACTCGGCGTCGGACATGGTGAGGTGGCAGTGGGAGTCGGTGAAGATCATTCGTTCTTGCAGTTTATGCTGCGGCGTAGCGCGCAGCATCTCTGGTGGAACGGCAGGATGGCTACCACGGGATTGGACCCAACTTCAATGCTGCGCGAAGACGCAGCATCTCCGGTGGCGTTGGCAGGGTGGCAGCCTCGGACGATCTCGTTGGGTTACACCAGCGCGGGCCACCGGAGATCCTGCGCGCTATGCCGCAGGATGGACTGATTCCACTAGCATAGATATCCCCATCCCCCCGCTGATACACAACGTCGCCAATCCAAGGCGCTTGGACCGCGACGCCAGCGCGTGAAGCAACGTCGTCGTAATCCGCGCTCCCGTCGCGCCGATCGGATGTCCCAGAGAAATAGCGCCGCCGTGGACGTTGATCTTGTCGCGATCGAGATGCAGCTCGCGGTCGCACGCCAGCACCTGCGCGGCGAACGCTTCATTCAGCTCGATGAGATCGATCTCATCGAGCGAAATGCCGGTGTCGGCCAGGAGCTTCCGCGTGGCAGGAACCGGTCCGATACCCATGATCTTCGGATCGACGCCAGCCTGCGCATAGCCGATGATGCGGGCCATCGGCGTCAGGCCGTGACGCTGCACCGCATCGGCCGAGGCAACGAGCATTGACGACGCCCCGTCGGTGATCCCCGACGAGTTGCCGGCGTGGACGGTGCCGTTCTTGCGGAAGACCGGTGGCAGCTTCGCCAGCGAGCCGAGGTCGGCATCGAAGCGCGGGTGTTCATCTTTGTCGATGATGACATCGCCCTTCCGGCCGGCCACCGTGACCGGCACGATCTCGTCGCGGAAGCGTCCCTCGCCGTACGCCACGCCGGCGCGGCGCTGCGTCCAAACCGCGTATGCGTCCTGCTCCTCGCGCGAGATGCCGTAGCGATCGGCCAGCCTCTCCGCCGTCGCTCCCATCAGCTCGTCCGCCAGCGGGCAGAGAAAGCCGTCGCGGTACATGCCATCGACCAATTCCGCATCGCCCATGCGATAACCCCAGCGGGCGCGCGGGAGAAAATACGGCGTATTCGACATCGACTCCGTGCCGCCGGCGAGGACGACGCTGGCCTGGCCGAGGCGGATCTGATCGGCGGCGTTCATGATCGAGCGAAGCCCGGAGCCGCAAGCCTGGTTGACTGTGTACGCCGGAGTCTCGTGGCGCAGTCCCGACTTGATGGTGATCTGCCGCGCCGGGTTCGGTCCGACGCCGGCCTGCCGTGCACAGCCGAAGATCACTTCATCGACAGCGCCCGGATCGATCCCGCTGCGCGCAAGCGTCGCCTTCGCGCTGGCGATCCCGAGCTCCGCCGCGGTGAGCGACGACAGCCCGCCGCCGAATTTCCCGATCGGCGTGCGGACGGCGGCGATGAGGTAGATGGGGATGTCGAGGCTGGGCAATGCGTCTCCTTCGGAGTTGCGCGGTCTCGCGACTACGCAACCCCTCCTTGCAGCAACGTTACAACGAGTTTCTGATACGTCTCGATTGCGTCGAGAAGATCCTTCTTCGCGATCTTCTCATTCGCGCCATGAGCATCGAGGATCGAGCCCGGCCCGAACAGCAGCGGCTTCCCCAGCGCGCTGAGATGCGGCACGTCGGTATTGAACGCGACCACGCGCGATGGGGCTCCGTCCGGCACCTTCATGAATTGCGGCGGGTTGCCGCGGGAGACGGTGATCGTGCCGCCATGCTTCGCGACGATCGGTTGCAGCTTGGCCTGCACTTCATCCGGATGCGTAACGGTGCGGAACATCATCTGGCACTCGGCCTCGGCCGGAATCACGTTCGGCTTTTCCCCGCCCCGCACGACGCCGACATTGACGGTGGTCTCGCCGAGGTCGTCGTCAGTGCCCCAGCGGGTGGCGTTGATCTCCGCGATCGCCGCCACCATCTTGTTGATGGCCGAGTCGCCGCGCTCGGGATAAGCGGAATGTCCGGCGATGCCGTCGAAACGGACGAAGCAGGTCAATGCCCCCTTCGACGCCCGCGCGAACGTCGACTCCGTCGGCTCGCCGACGACGACGTACTCCGATCCGATTCCGGCGAACTCCGTATTGGCCATCTTCGCCCCGATCGAGTCGGTCTCCTCACCGACGACGAAGAGATAGGCGAAGTCGTCGATCCCATCCGAGCGCAGCCGCTCCCCCGCCGCAATCATCGCCGCGATGATCCCCTTCGTATCGCACGCCCCCCGCCCATACAGAAACTCCTCATCCTCGGAAGCCTCGAACCACGGCGGCACGGTATCGATGTGCGAGTTGATGACCACCCGCGGCCTCCGCCCCGCCGCCGCGTAGACGTTGAACCGCCGCTCGCTGACCGGCTGCCTGCGGCACACATACCCCAGCGCCGCCAGCTCGTCGTGAAGAAACCCAGCAACGTCAAACTCGCTCTCGGTCGGCGACGGAATATCGATGAGCCGCCTCGCGAAGCGAATGGCGTCGAACATAGGGCGCGGATTGTAACTGGTGGGGGTCAGCGCGGCGGGAGGTGAATTCTCACATGATGATTCAAACGGAAGTCTGGAGGAAGTTAGCCCGGCGGCCCTCGCAATCCAAAACTGTCATTCCTGAGATACCACCAAGCTGGTTGGACGCTGCTTACTTCGGAGCCTTCAGGCAAGCTCTGACTTCTTCCTCGGATTGCGGAAGCGTTTCGTCGACTTTCAATCCGAAGTCGGAAGAGCCTGAAATGTGTCTGATCGCGTCTTCTACCGCGTTGATTCCAGCCGAAGTCAGCTCTGCGCGCAGATCGCGCAATAACCGCTCGCGACGCCGGTAGAGCGGCTTCTCCGGCACATCGAGAACGCACGCGATCATCTTCAAGTACGAGTCGAATTGAAGCTGCAGCAAGAGGCGATCATCGGGGGCGAGGCGGTCAAGGAAACTCCGCACGATCCCCGCGGCGCGTTCGGAGAGTTTCTGAGGCTCGTTCTCTAACTCTGCCGGTTCGAGCCGCGGATTGACGGCTCGCGGTGGTACCTCGATCGCAGGGTCGTCTCTGAAGCTGGTATCCACCCGAGTCGTCGCGTAATGACGTCGACTAGGCGAGTCGCCTTGGCCATCGGCGGCGAGAAGTTCAGCAAAGATCGCCTCGCGCTCCTCCGGCGGAAGTTCGGGAGCACGCTCATCGAAGAAGCGGTCGACTGCTTCGTCGTCACTGGGATCAACGCCATGGCGTGCAGCGATAACCGCGAACGCACTCATCGGCGTAGGCATGGCAAATTATGCTCCTAGCTATCTAAGGGTGTCCAACTCGCAGGAGACGGCAAACGCTGAGTCTTCATCATGGTAGAAGTATCGTCCATCGTTTCGCATGATGATGCGTCGGAAACCGACTGGAAGGGGATGGTTGGCAGGAAGATTACTCATTCTCCCCTCGGGCCCCCCATACCACCGCAAAAGAGCTTCGCCGCCTCCTGGATCGGCATGAAGCCCCAGACGTCCGCGGCGCATCGCGTTGTAGCTGGCGGTAATCGCCATGTCCATCCCGATTCTCATCAGAGCGCGCCGCTGCGGGATCGCGGAGAGATCCCTGCCGCGACCTTCGAGGAAGAACTGATCTGGTGCCGGGCTCAGATACCAGAGGAAAGCACTTTCGCGCGAGTGATCTTGCAGGTCGGGGTACTTCTCGACCAGAAGGCTCATCACGCATGGCATGACATATGGCGGAGAAGCACACTCTACTCCCGCGACGAGCGCCGCAGGCATTTGACCAAGCGTCTCGGCAGCGAGCCGCGTAACGTTGAAGATTCGGAACGGCCAATTCCAGTTCTTGTCGGCACGATCGAGCGAATCGATCCACTTCTTCTGTACGTGCTCGTCCCACCACTTCGCATGTTCCTCGGTCATTCTCAGGACACGAATCGGCAGGTATCCTCCAGCCAACGTAGGCGCTCTGGAAACGTGAACCAAACCGCGTGCGATTCTCGCCGGCATGACGCGCTCCGTAATGGTGGGCTGATGGATCGAGTATATGTCCTCATCCGAAGCTTCGATGGCTTGATTTCGCCAGCTCGGATGGGTCCCTCAAACGCTCATCGACGCCAATCTTGCAGAACGTACGGCGGCTCGAGGAGGTACGACGGGGCGGCACCAGATGGCGAAAGCATCGACATCGGCAGAGTAAATCAGGCAGTCCCTCTGGAGCTTCACGACGATGAAATGGACGACGCCACATTCTTCAACTGCGAGAACGCCTTCCTCAGCATGAATGCCCCGATTTGATAGCCCGACGCCGCAAGAGTCCCAACAGCGCGACCAGGGTGCCCCCCCTAATCCCGTATCCTCCGCCTACCCCGCTGCTCCCGCGGGAACTCGTTGAACATCCCCGGGAACGTGGACCGCATACGCGCCAGGTCGGGATCGTTGGGCCAGTGCTCGGAGATGGCGGCGGACAGGCGTCCGATCTCGGGGCGATCGTGCGAGGTGATGGCGAGCGATAACCTCGCCAGTTGTTGTTCGCGGCGGTCGAGGCGGTCGGAGTCGCCGAGGGCGCGGTTCAGCTCTTCGCTTGCGTAGTTGAGGTTGCGGTTGAACAGCGCGATCTCGCCCATGCGGAGGTGGGCTTTGGCGTAGTGCGGGTCCTGCATGAGGACGCGATGCAGCGTCTTGCGCGCCTGGATCGAGTCGCCGCCGGCGAGTTGGGAGATCGCGGTGGCGTACAGGGCATCCGCTCCCTCGTTGGATGCTGACTCAGGCGTCGGGGTGGCCGGTGCCGTGTCGGCGCTCTGGTCGGCCGTCGTTGATCGTTCGGTGGTGGTCTCGGTAGATCCGGCGCGGCGGGACGACGCCGTATCCGCCGGCGCAGCAGCGGTGTCCTGCTGTTCGACGACGGTTCCCGTATCCGGGGCGGTGACGCTGACCGCCGTCGTCGACGGTGGCGCGACCGGCGTGGTCGATGTCGTCTGCGTGACCGGCGCCGGCGTCGAACGGTACCTGGCGATCACCGCGGCAACGGCAGCTAGCACGACAAGCATCACCACGATGACCGCCACCAGCGCGCCGCGGCGGCGTGGCGAAGCCGCCGGCGTTTCCTGCACCGTCTTCAACTGCGATCCGGTGATCACCGTCGCCGCTGCTGCTGCCGGCATCGCCGCCGCCGTCACCGCATTCGGCGTCGTGTACGGCGCTGTCGTTGCGCGGCCCATCTGGGCGTCGAGCGCCGTCACCAGTTCCGCGGCGCTGTAACGCTCGGCGGCATTCTTGCGGAGCGAGTGGCGGATGATCTCGTTCATCGCCGGCGAAATTCCGGGATTCACCAGCAGCGGCTCGGTCGGCTCGTCGCGGATGATCTGCGTCATCGTCTCGGTAATCGTCTCGCCCGAGAATGGCCGGCGGCCGGTGGCCATCTCGTACAGCACCACGCCGAGCGAGAAGACATCCGTCTTGCCGTCGACCGCCTTGCCGAGCGCCTGCTCCGGCGACATGTAGTGGATCGTGCCAAGGATCATCCCCTGCTGCGTGACGAACGCGGCGGTCGGCGTGTCCGCTGCCGAGGCGCCCTCGATGCCGACCTGCTTGGCGATCCCGAAGTCGAGAACCTTGACGCGGTTACCGTTGACGATGATGTTGTCCGGTTTGATGTCGCGGTGGACGATCCCCTTGGCATGCGCCTCGGCCAGGGCATCGGCGACGGCGCGGCCGATGCGGCAGATCTCCGCTTCCGAAAGCCCGCCGCGGCTGATGACTTTCGTCAGCGGCTCGCCTTCGACGAACTCCTCGACGATGAAAATGTGATCGCCATCCTGCTCGATCGAATGGATGGTGGCGATCGAGGGATGGTAGAGTTGCGCGGCCGTGCGCGCCTCACGCTTGAGCCGCGCCGTGGCCTCGACGTCCGCGACAAACGACGGCGGCAACACCTTGATGGCGACGGTGCGTCCGAGCCGCGAATCCTCGGCACGCCACACCTCCCCCATCCCCCCTTTGCCCACGCGGGCGATCAGACGGTACGGGCCGAGGTGCTGGTCGGGGGTGAGCATGGAAGGTTACTCAGCAACCGATCTTACCGCTGTGCTCATCGATATGCCTTATCACGCGGCAGCACTCGAAGAATTTCGATCTGCCTATCACCTGTGGCATCACCGCGAACAAATATCACACGCCATGTACCGACCCTCAGGCGATAGCGGGGCGGTTTCGAATTGACAAGGTGACGAATGTCACCGGCATTGGTTTCCGCGAGTTCGTCGACTGCTCTCTCGATCGCTTTCCGAACCTCTCTCGTCGTTTTGTCCAGATCCTTGAGTGCGCGCGGTTTCCAGCAAACGATCATTTGAGATAACGCCGCTTCACTTCTTCATGTGAAATAAGCTCGGTCTCCTGGAGCGCTTCCGTGAGCCCGCCGTCGAAATCGTCATCATCGGGCTCATCATCGATCGGGGCGTTCTCAAGCAGAACCTTCAGAGGATCCGGCGCCAGCTCCAGTCCTTTCAACACGCGAACGGCTGTGATCAGGTCTTCCTCTGGCAGATGGTCGACAAGGTCATGCAACGTCTGTCGAGTGTTCATCGTTCCTCCTCTGGTCGCCTACATTGTAAGGTGGAATAGCAAGCGAATCCCTTTTCGGACGGCGCGGTACGCCCGTTGCACCATGGAGACCGCAGAGAACGTCGTATGACTGACCGAAAACCGTGTGTCCGATGCGAACGTCCGATCGACGCCTACGCGCGAACGTGCGTCTACTGCAGTTGGGATCAGGCCACGCCGCGTCCGGCGGAGACTGCGCCGCCGATGATGGAGCGTCCGTACGTCCCGCCGTCGGACAATCGAGCCCGCAACAAACTCGGCGGCGCGGTGGCATTCGTCGTGCTGGTCATCGTCGCCTTCGCGGTTGGGGCGTACCTGAACCGCGAGCATGGGGACGAGTCGACGTCGTCGAATGCGCACACGGCGTCGTCGGCACCTGGATCGACCTCGCGTTCGACGGTGACGCTCCTGCCGGTGGAAGGCGGCGTCAGCTCCGTTCAGCCGGAGGCGCCGGTCACGTCCGCGCCGGCGCAGACGCCCAGCGCGGGGAACGTCGACATCAACGGCGAGCGCTACGACGCAACGGCTCTTCCCTCCGAGGCCTATACGGCAGCGGCACAGCGGGCGAAGGCCGAGCACGTGGTGAGAACGAATAACGGCACGGTCGATCCGCGCACGATCGGGGGCAGCATCGAGCCGCGTCCGAGACGCACCGTTCCCAGCGAACAACCGCAGCTGGAACGCGTGGCCGCGACACCAAACACGCAACCGATCCCTATTTACCAGCCGGTACCGCCGATGAACGTCGACCGTCCGACCAGCGCGCGGCTCTTTCTCACCGTCGGCACCGACGGCCGCGTTCATGACATCAACGTCGCCCAGTCGATCCCCGGCGAGATGCCTCGGCTGATCGCATCCGTGCAGAACTGGCGCTTCCGGCCGGCCACGCAGAACGGCGAGCCCGTGACATCGACGTTCTCAGTCGATATAAACGTGCATCCGCGATGACCGCCGATTCGCCGAACCTCTCCGCTGACCGCATCGTCTGCGCATCGTGCCGCCACGACATCGATGCCGCGGCGAGGCTTTGTCCCTACTGCGGCGCCGATCCGCGCACCGGAACCAAACCGGTCGATACGCAGGCGATGCTCCACGAGATGTTCCACCCGCGCCCGCCGGTGTCGGCCTCGGCGACGGTCGTCGAGTTCGCCCGCCAGCGGCAAGGGGTCGTCATCACGCTGGCCGTTCTCCTGGTCATGCTCCTTCTGGCCGGACTCCACGAATACGTGACGCGCCGCAACGCCCGCGACGTCTCCGCCGCCGCCGCCATCCCGCTGACCGACGTCACGGATCTCAGCAATCAGCAGGATGAGAATCGTCCGATTCCGCTGCCGAGTCTCCAGTACCAGTTCGACGGCCACCCACAGACGATGCGACGGTTCGTCGTAGAGCCGGGCGCGGTGACGCCGCCCGAGGTGGTGGCCGCGCAGCAGACGGCGACACCGGCGCCGAAGGCGCATTAAGAAACGTAGGTCGGACTACGTAGGTCGGACTCTCCAGTCCGACCGGTACTTGCGCAGCCGGTGACGAAGAGCAGCCTCCCAAGCGCCGGCCGGACTGGAGAGTCCGACCTACGTTTAGCCTGCATTTCTCACACGCTCAAACACGCTCACTTGAATCATTCCCCCGAGAGCCTTGCCACTCCCTTCGTCGAGAGTCCTTCTCCCACCGCGGTTTCTTTGCGGGGGGAGAAGGGCTCTCGACGGGGTACAGGGTGCCGACGATTCCAGTGAGAGTGTGAGAAATGCGGGTTAGAGCTTTGGGTACGCGCGCGTCTACGCTGCGTAGGCTGGCTGGACAGTGGGCACCCGGGAGCGTCTGGTCTTCTTGACCCCGATCTCCGCCAGGATTACCGTTGCGCCCTAACTTAATGGAGGAGGTCATGATGGATGGATTTCGCCGGAGTTCTCTCATTTTGTTGTGTCTCGCAATCGGCATCGGCGCGGCGTACGCGCAGCAGCCGCCGCCCGCGCTCGTTGCGCAGCTCATGAACGCGGCCGGCACGCTGCGCGGGCAGGGTCAGAACGCCACGCCTGCCGGGCCGCACAAGCTGCTGACCTATCGCGTCCACCAGCTCGCGCTGTCGCAACCGATCACTGTCACCGTCAATGGGAAGAGCGTCACCACCAGCACCGCGTTTCGGCTGACCGTCACCGGCGGCCCGTTCGCCGTGCGCGCGATACCCGCGGTCATCGAGATCGACGGCGTCGCGGCCGGCGCCGCGCTCGAAAGCGCGGACCAGTCGGCGCTGCGGTTCGTCACCTTCGATCCCGCGCTGCTGCACCAGGGTGCGCGGGTGACCGTCGCCTACGGCGAGGTGCGCTCCGATCTTCCCGAAACCCTGAACCTGCATTGATGAGGAGGCGGACATGAAAAAGACACTGCACGCGCTGCTCCTTCTCGTCGTTCTCGTTGCGCCCGCGGCGCTTGCGCAGGATCCCACCGCGCCAGGACCGTTCGCCGTCACGCGCGAGGAGTACAACTTCGGCGACACCGCTTTCACGCCGGCGAACTTTCCCGGTCCGGTCGAGCTGCTCGCGTCCGTACATCATCCGACCGACCTCACCGGCGGTCCGTTCCCGCTGGTGGTCTTTCTCCACGGCCGTCACGCCACCTGCTTCAACGGGCAGGGCGCGGCGTTTCTGGAGTGGCCGTGCTCGGCCGGCCGCACGCCGATCCCGAGCTATCAGGGATACGACTACGTCGGCGCCCTGCTGGCGAGCCAGGGATATTTCGTCGTCTCCATCAGCGCGAACGGCGTCAACGCCGTCGACAACACCGTCTTCGACCTCGGCGCACTCGCGCGCGCGGAGCTCATCCAGAAGCACCTCGACATCCTGAAAGGCTTCACCACCAGCGGCGGCGCGCCGTTCGGCACGCGATTCGTCGGCAAGATCGACCTGACGCGCATCGGCACGATGGGTCACTCGCGCGGCGGCGAGGGCGTTGCGCGCCACTTCACCTTCAACATCAGCCAGGGCTCGCCATACGGAATCCGCGCGGTGCTGCCGCTGGCGCCCACCGATTTCAACCGCACGCTGGTCAACAACGTCCCGCTGCTGGTGATGCTCCCCTACTGCGACGGCGACGTCAGCGACCTGCAGGGCGTGCACTTCTTCGACGACGTCCGCTACAACGTGCCGGGCGATCCGGCGTCGAAGCATTACGTGCTGGTCATGGGCGCCGATCACGATTTCTTCAACACGGTATGGTCGCCGTCGAGCGGCATTCCGGGCTCGGCGGACGACTGGATCGCCTTCGTCCCCGCCGGAGAAAGCGATTCGTTCTGCGGCAAAGGGAAGGCGAATCAGCGGCTGACGGAGAGCCAGCAGCGCGCGGTCTCCACCGGCTTCTTCACCGCGTTCTTCCGCACGTTCGTCGGCGGCGAGACGCAGTTCCTCCCGATTCTCACCGGCGACGCGCCGCCGCCGCCGGGCGTGACGCGCAATCTCCACGTGACCTTCCACGCACCGGACAATCCGTTCCTTCGCCGCGACCTGAACCGCTTCCTCACCACGACCGAGCTGTCGACGAACGTCCTCGGCGGCGCGGTCACGCCGAACGCGCTGTCGCCCTATGAGATCTGCGGCGGGCCGTCGCCGTTCCCGCCGAGGTGCATCCCGAGCGCGAATAACTCGCAGCAGCCGCACACCACGCCGAGCGCGCGCAGCAACGCGCCGGGCCTCAGCCAGCTTCACTCCGGCTGGACGAGCGCAAGCGGCTCGCTGCAGGACGACCTTCCGCCCTCGCTGCGCAACATCTCCGGCTTCCAGGCCATCCAGTTCCGCGTGGTGGTCGACTTCAGCGATCCGCGCAACGTCACCGGCGTGCCGCAGGACTTTCATGTGGCGCTGACGGACACCAGCGGCTTCACCGCATCCGTCGCCGTCAGTTCCGTCTCCAGCGCGCTCTACTTCCCGCCGGGCGAGACGATCGTGGTGCCGAAGATCGTGCTCAGCACCGTGCGTATCCCGCTCTCCGCATTCCGGCGCGTCAACCTGAACGCGGTGAAGTCTGTGGCTTTCCAGTTCGATCAGAAACCGCAGGGCAACGTGCTCATCGACGACGTGGCCTTCGCCTCGGCGCAGTAGCTTTCCGGAGCGCCGGCGTTCGTCGCCGGCGCTCCACGATCCACAACGTAGGTCGGACTCTCCAGTCCGACCCGGTGCTTGCGCTGCCGGTGACGAAAAGCAGTCTCCCAAGCACCGGTCGGACTGGAGAGTCCGACCTACGTTCAAAGTAGACTTCCCCGCATGCTGCAGATCGCCGTCGTTGTCACCGCCGTACTGCTGATCGGATGGCTGGCCGCCTGGATGCTGGCGCAGAAGCCGGCCACCAACGCCCAGCAGTTGATCCAGGACCATCGTTACGAGGATGCCGTCATCGCCGCCGCGAACGATCCCCTCCACCGCGCCGAGGCCCTCAAACTCCTCGGCAGATTTGACGAAGCGATCGCGTCTTACCGCCGTTCCGACGACCCCGCCGCCCAGGAAGGCATCGCCCTCTCCCTCGCCCACCTCAACCGCGATCTCGACGAAGCCAAACGCCTGATGGAAGAGAACGTCGCCCTCCACCCCCAGATCATGGAGTTCCAGGCCCTCGGGCTGGCATACATCCTCCTCCGGCGGGGGGAGCGTTCCGACGCGTTACGAATCTACACGGACAATGTCGAGCTGCTCGAAACCCGCTTCCGCGACGACTACACGGATCCCGATCCACTGCTGGCGGAGACGCTGGTGATGTTCGGAGCGTTATCGGAGGCGGCGGGCGATGTGACGCGTGCGACGGCGTTGCGCGCGCAAGCCGCGCACTGGGCGCCCGGTAGCGTGTGGAGCTAGAAGATTTTCACGCGGAGACGCGGAGTCGCGGAGAAAGCATCCGACCTCCGCGTCTCCGCGTGAACCGGGCTCCTGTTCTTCGCCTGGAGAGAGCAGCATCGTCGCCGGCTTGTTCGCTACCATTTTCAGTCCTTGATCCTGCTGTTTACTAGTGGTAGCCTTCCGGCTAGAAATCAGCAAACGTTTGTGAATCTCGTTGTGTGTCAACAGATCGGAGATCCAGGAGGAGACAATTATGGGTAGTCGTGTCTGCGACAATTGCGGAAAAACTAAGGATACAGAGGGTGGTAAATCCTGTTCTAAGGGACATTTCGTTTGCCATTCATGCGCAAGCGGCCATGCCCATTGCCCTTTGTGTGGGCACACTCTCAGATGAATTAGGATAACGCACAATGGACGACCAAATATTATTTGAAAGTGGTGGCGTTGTCGTAACTTCATCAAAACTTGTGCATGGAGGTAACTACTATCCACTGCAATCTATCAAATCAGTTGTGTTTTTCAAAGAACCGTTGGATGTAAAGACTCTCGCAATCAACATCGTAGTTGCTCTAGCCGGGCTGTACGGAATTTTTACATTCAAAACGTTCTGTCTCATCGGCGGCTTAATTGCAGTTAGCATTTGTGGGTTCAATCTGTACACCGACTATAAAGACATTACCAACCCCACATTCGTCGTAGCGGTGACGTTTCACTCTGGAGAATCAATTTACATTAAAAGGCGCGACATGGCATGGGCACAGAAACTGCACGATACTTTGCACGATGCGATGATGAGTTAGCCACCGCTTTCTATACGCCATACGTGTAGTAGGCGAAGGTTCAGGGTTTTCGATGTTCGTTCTTGTGGAAGTCACTTCGGCAGAATCGACGGCAGGTCGCTCTTGTCAAAGATGCTCACCAGATCGACGACCCTACAGCCAGGCGCGACGGCGATACGGAGGACTGTCGTGAGACTCGGGACAGCGAACCCGTTTTCCATGTTGCTGATGTACGCCTCCGTCAGTCCCGACGCTTCGGCGAGCGCGCTCTGAGTGACGCCGTACTTCTGCCGCAACTCGCGCAGATAGCGGCCGAACACTTCACTGACCACCGTCAGCGGCGTTCTCGCCCGCGAGTTGGACGGCATCGCCAGCGCTCACGCGGAGGAGTTGTCGGCAGTGATCCCCGGCTTCGCCGAGGCGCTGGCGTGGCCTGACGCTGAGCCCGCGATGCGTCCCTGCTGACGTTACAATGCAGGCATGACGGCTCGCGAGATCGTGATTCATGAAGTGGAGTCTCTCGATGAGGGGGAGCTCGAGTACGTCGCGCGTCTCGTGCATTCGCTCCGTCTACGACCGAGCGAAGCACCGCTGCCATCGTTTGATCCGGCGGTCTATGGTCCCCTTTACCGCGAGTTTGCAGCCGAAGACAGCCGGCTTGCCGAAGAAGGCTTGGCCGACTACGCAGGTGCTCTTGCGACCGGTCCTGTCGCCCGCTAAAGCGGGCTCGAAGGCGGGGGGTGACCTACGGGAACCCACGGCTGGAAGCCGTTCGGCTGGAAGCGGTGGGCTACGGTCTGTGGCCGGCTTCGCCGGCGATAGCGACGTCGACACTTGGTCCTGTTTCCAAAATCGGGCGATACAGGGCCAGTGATGGGGACGGCGGAGCCACGAATCGACGGTGCGGAGCAAAGAATCGTTGATCGACAGCGAAGGATCGTCGATGCGCAGCGAAGGGTCGTTGGCTGCGCATCGAAGGGTGCTTCGATGCGTAGCGAAGGATCTTCGATGCGTAGCGAACGATCGTTGATACGCAGCGAAGAACCTTCGATGCGTAGCGAACGATCTTCGATGCGCAGCGAACGATCTTCGATGCGTAGCGAAGAATCTTCGATGCGTAGCGAAGGATCTTCGATGCACAGCGAAGATTCTTTGATGCGCAGCGAAAAACTCCGTCGATCGACCAGGCACCTTTTGGTTCCGTAACTCATCTGTAACCTTCTTTATGTGTGATACGTCTAAGTAGCAGGTTCTATCGATAAACCTCGCCGTCAACGCGTCGCTGGCGGCGTACAGAGCTGGCTCGAATTGGCTAGACCGCTAACCCACGCGGTATACGGAAAGTCTGTCCCGTGTGGTTTCGAGGAACGACCATGCGAAAAACGAGAGATGCTTCTGCCACTGCTTCACCGCATGGGGGAGCGGGGGTCGATGCGGTTGGCTTGCGCCGGTTCAAGGTCCTCTTCATTGTTCGTGACATCTGATCCAGATACGAACGCAACACGCGGGGGGCGGCACGGTACTTTATCTGCGGAGATTTGTGTCATCGCCGAGCCCTTCCGGTTGATGATTCCCCGAAGTGCGCACTCCGGGAGCCCATGGCAGGAGGAGTACAACTCGACTCCCGCATTGACGAGCACCCGGCACTATCCAGCGCTCCGGCTCGTCAGTTGGCCGCTATCAGAAAGTTTAGCCATCC
>JADGNY010000082.1 GCA_017883235.1 Thermoanaerobaculia bacterium
CCGGAGATCCTGACATCGCTCGCTTCGCTCGCGGTCAGGATGAATTGCACAAACGCCACCGGAGATCCTGACATCGCTCGCTTCGCTCGCGGTCAGGATAAACTTGCAAATCGTGGCTACACCTGAACAGAAGGAAACGATCCGGACGCAATTCACGCGCGAAAGCATCATCGATGACTATCGCATCGCCTGGCGCTCGCGGCAGGCCAGCCTCATCGGCCGCCGCGAGGTGCTGACCGGCAAGGCCAAGTTCGGCATCTTCGGCGACGGCAAAGAGGTCGCGCAACTGGCCATGGCCCGCGCTTTCCGCAAGGGCGACTGGCGCAGCGGCTACTACCGCGATCAAACCTTCATCCTGGCCGCCGGCATCGGCACGCTCGACGAGTTCTTCGCCCAGCTCTACGCCAATGCCGACGTCGAGCACGAGCCGTGGTCGGGCGGCCGTTCGATGAACTGCCACTTCGCATCGCGCCTGCTCAACCCCGACGGTTCCTTCCGCAATCAGACCGATACCTACAACACCTCGGCGGACGTCTCTCCGACCGGCTCGCAGATGCCGCGCCTGGTCGGCCTGGCCTATGCCTCGAAGCTCTATCGCGAGATCGAGGAGCTGAAGGCGATGACGCAGTTCTCGCGCAACGGCGACGAGATCGCCTGGGGCACCATCGGCAACGCCAGTTGCGCCGAGGGGATGTTCTGGGAGTCGATCAACGCCGCGGGTGTCCTTCAGGCGCCGATGCTCCTCTCCATCTGGGATGACGGTTACGGTATCTCCGTGCCGAACGAGTTCCAGATCACGAAGGGCCACATCTCCGAGCTTCTCAAAGGTTTCCAGCGCGATCCGAAGCAGAAGATCGGATACGACATCTACATCGTGCACGGCTGGGACTACCCGGCGCTGTGCGAGACCTACATCGCCGCCGCGTCGATCGTGCGGATGGAGCACGTGCCGGCCATCATTCACGTCGATCAGATGACGCAGCCGCAGGGGCATTCGACCTCGGGTTCGCACGAGCGCTACAAGTCGAAGGAGCGTCTCGACTGGGAGATCGAATTCGACTGCATCCGCAAGATGCGCGAGTGGATGATCGGCCAGGGCATCGCGACGGCCGACGAGCTGGACGGGCTGGAGAAGGAAGACCTGCGCCTCGTGCGGGAGGCGCAGCGCCGCGCCTGGGACGCGTATCGCGCGCCGATCGATGCTGAGGTGAGGACAGTCATCGGATTCATCGAGGAGCTGGCGTCGGCCGCTACCGATCGCACCGAGCTCGATGCCATCAAGTCCGAGCTGCAGCGGACGCAGGCGCCGTATCGCCGCGACGCTATGAAAGCGCTGACGGGAGCGCTCATCGCAGTTTCTGCAGGCCGCAACGGACACGAAGACATCGTCAACCGCATCGCCGAGTGGCGCCGCGACCGCGAGTTCGCCGTCGCCGCGATGTACGACGATGAGCTGTACAGCAGCGGCATCGAGTCGGCGCTCAATGTGGCCGAGGTCAAGCCTGTGTATGGCGATGATGCGCCGGAGAAGAACGGCTCGGAGATCATCAACGCCTGCTTCGACGCGGCGCTCCAACGCTACCCGAACCTCATCGCCCTCGGCGAAGACGTCGGCAAGCTCGGCGACGTAAACCAGGGCTGCGCGGGCTTGCAGGAAAAGTACGGGCTCTACCGCGTCTCCGACACCGGCATCCGCGAATGCACGATCGTCGGTCAGGCCATCGGGATGGCTCTGCGCGGTCTGCGGCCGATCGCGGAGATCCAGTACCTCGACTACATCCTCTACGCCATTCAGATCCTCTCCGACGATCTGGCTACGACCCGCTGGCGGACGCGCGGCGGGCAGAAGTGCCCGGTGATCATCCGCACGCGCGGGCATCGGCTGGAAGGCGTCTGGCACTCCGGCTCGCCGATGTCGGCGATCATCAACCTTGTGCGCGGCATGCGCGTCTGCGTCCCGCGCAACATGACCCAGGCGGCCGGCTTCTACAACACCATGCTCCGCTCCGACGACCCGGCACTGGTGGTGGAGGTGCTGAACGGCTACCGGATCAAGGAGCAGCTCCCCTCGAACATCGCCGACTTCACGCTTCCCCTCGGCGTCCCCGAGGTCATGCGCCAGGGGAGAGACGTCACGCTGGTCAGCTACGGCGCCACGCTGCGGATTGTCATGGAAGCGGCGGAGCTGCTGGCGCGAGTGGGCATCGATGCGGAAGTGATCGACGTCCAGACGCTGCTGCCGTTCGACGTGCGCGGCGTCATCGTCGGGTCGTTGAAGAAGACCAGCCGCGTGGTCTTCATCGACGAAGACGTCCCCGGCGGCGCCACCGCCTACATGATGCAGAACGTCCTGGAGCGCGACCGCGGCTACGACTGGCTCGACTCCGAGCCGCGCACGCTCCCGGCCAAGGAGCATCGTCCCGCGTACGGATCGGACGGCGATTACTGGTCCAAGCCAAACCGCGAGACGATCTTCGAGTGCGTGTACGAGCTGCTGCACGAGGCAATGCCGAGGAAGTATCCGCGGTTCCTATAGATATGGCAGACCTGCGAACGATCGTTCATTCCGATCCTGATATCCATAGCGGTACGCCGGTGTTCGTCGGTACACGGGTTCCGGTGCGAACCCTTCTCGACTATCTCGAAGGGGGCGATCCGTTGGAGGAGTTTCTGGACAACTTTCCCAGCGTTACGCGTGAGCAGGCGGTCGCGTTTCTCGAGGAGGCGGGCCGCGCCGTGCTCGCTCAGATCGTTTGAAACGTGTTCTTTTTGACGAGGACATGCCTCGGCAGTTACGCCGGGATTTGCCGGAGTTTGAGATTCGCACAGTCCAGGAGCAGGGTTGGTCCTCGGTCCAAAACGGTGAATTGCTTCGTCGCGCCTCAGCCTCGTTCGACGTGCTGGTGACTGCCGATCAACGTCTCCAACATCAACAGAACATCGCCGCGTTCAACATTGGTGTCGTCGTAATCGTCGCCGTCGATACGCGTTTGCCAAGCCTCCGAACAGCTCTTCCGCAGCTGAGAATCGCCATCTCGAATGTGATGCCCGGTTCCTTGGTGATCGTCACGCCGTTCTGATTCGGGGCTGTTGCTTCCCTGCCTGCCCCAGTTGCGTCGGGTTTGCCGACGCTGTCGAGCAGACATCGTTACAATGCGGCAATGGGAATCGACGAAATCCTCGCCGGTAAGCGAGACGACATCCTGCGGATTGCGGCCAAGCATGGCGTAACCAGCATCCGTGTCTTCGGCTCAGTCGCACGCGGTGATGCCGGTCCGCAGAGCGACGTCGATTTTCTCATCGAGATTGGAGACGACACGCCCCCCTGGTTTCCAGGAGGACTCATTGCCGATCTGGAGGAATTGCTGGGGCGTCGGGTTGACGTCGCCGCGCCGTCGTGGCTCCATCGGGTGATCAAAGACGACGTTCTCGCCCAAGCAGTGCCGTTGTGAAGTTCCCGGTCCCTCGCGCCGGAATCTCCACGACTACGTAGCCGCGGAGCGGCGATATCTACGTAGCCCACAGCGTGAGCTGTGGGACTTAGATACGAGCCTGTTTCAAGCCGCGGAGCGGCGACATCTCGGAGTGATCACTCCCACATCTACCGCTCGTCGCACGCCATCATCATTGTCAACGTTCGAGATGTCGCCGCTCCGCGGCTGGAGATTGGCCCGAACACAACCCCACAGCTCACGCTGTGGGCTAAGTAGATTGCGCCGCTCCGCGGCGCTTCATACCGCGAGACCGCGAGACCGCGAGACCGCGCAACCCCACCACCTACCCCACCCTCCCCACCACCTGCTCGAACTTCTCCGCGCTCCTGGCCAGCGTGCGCACCGTCTCGGTCAACTCCTCGGCCAGGGCGTTGTTCTTCTGGGCGATGCCGCTCATCGAGCTCGATGCGCCGGACACCTCTTCCAACTGGCCGAGCTGGCGGCGGACGATGTCGCGGATGGTGCGGGCGTCGACGTCGATCTGCTCCATGGCCTCGGCGATGCCGCGGGCGGCGTTGGACTGATGCTCGCTTGCCGAGCGCACCTGCGCGGCGATGTTGTGAACGGATTCCGCTTCCTGAGCGAGCAGCGTGGCGGCGCGGGCCTGCTCCTCGATCGATCGCCGGCTCTCGCTGATGTGATCGCTCATCTTCGAGGCCGTGCTGTGCAGATTGCGCGTGGCGAAGGCCTGTTGCTGCAGTGACGCCGAAATGCGCTCCGACATCTCGAATGACGACGTCGACGTCTCGACGATACGGCCGAGGGAGGCGCTGGCGTTGCGGGCCAGATCGACCGTGCCGCGGACGCGGTCGACGCCGTCCTGCATCGCGGCAACGGCAGCCTGCGATGCGCTGGCCACGCCGTTGACGATGGAGCTGATCTCGTTGGTCGACTTGCGGGTCTGTTCGGCCAGCTCGCGCATCTCCTCGGCCACGACATTGAATCCGCGGCCTTGTTCTCCGGCATGCGCGGCGATGATGGCGGCATTCAGAGCGAGCAGGTTTGTGCGCTGCGTGACGTGTCCGACCACCTCGAGGATCTGGCGGATCTGCCCGACGCGTGTGGCGAGATCGCCCATTACGTCCGCAGCCCGTTCGGTGAGCTCGCGCGAATGCTCGATGCCGGCCACGGTCTCATCGACGGCGGAACGTCCGGCCACGGCCTCCTCGCGCGCGCGGCGCGAGAGATCGGCAGTGGACCGGGCGGCGGAGCCGAGCTCGTTGGTGGTCGCTTCCATCTCGGAAACGAAGGCCAGCACCTCGTCACCCGCCGAGGCCAGCGCCGAGGTCATCGCGGACATCTGCACCGAGGCCGCGGACATCTGCGTCGTGGACGAGGAGGTCTTGGCGGCCGACTCGAAGAGATGGGTCATGATCGTGCGCACTTCCTCGCTCGACGCGCGCAGTTCCGTGGCGCGCGTGGCCGAGTCCTCGGTGCGCGAAGTGACCCCCTCGGCGGTGCGGACGACCTGTTCGGTGATGTCGCGCACCTTGACCAGCGACTGCGCGGAGCGCTCGGCGAGTTGCGACTGTTCCGTCGAACGGACCAGCAGCATGTCGCTGCCGTTGGTCATGACGCGGATGCCTCCGGTGATGGCACCGCCGCTTTCATTCAGCGCACGCGTGCGCACTTCGAGCGACTCGGCCATGCGGTTGAACGAGCCGGCCAGCTCGCCGATCTCGTCACGGCTCTCCGCCGTGATGCGACTCGACAGCTCGCCGGCGGCGATCCGCTCCGTACCGGCGACGAGCTTCCGCACGGGACGGGTGATGCCGCGCGACATGACCACCGAGGCGATGGAAACAGCAATCAGCGCGAAGAGGGTTCCGTAGCCGATGGTCCTGAACGTCCGCGTGGCCGTGGCCGTGGCCTCGGCGGTGCGCTGTTTCAGGACCTCTAGTTCCAGCGCCTCGATGTTGGTAACGGCGCTACGGATTTCGGCGATGACCTTGCCGCCGGTGCCCTCGCGGACGTCGGCAATGGCTGCCTGGATTCCATTTTTGTCGCGTAACGCGATTCCATGATCGAGCTCACGGATGACGGCGGCAACCAGGGGCTCGAGTGCTTCGACGCGCGTGCGAAGGGCTGGATCCTCTACTTTGAGATCGGCGAATACCTTCGCGAACGTCGTCGTCGACTGCTGATACGCGATGCGGTAGGCGGGGTCGCCAGTGAGCAAATACCCTCGTTGCTCGTTCTCGGCTCCACGCAGATCGGCCACGAGCTGCTCGAGATTCCGCAGAAACTGCCGCGCCTGAGCCCGGGCCTGCGTTACAGCAACCAGATTTCTGGTGTCATAAAACGCAACGGACCCGATTACGACGAGGATTACGAGGCTAAATCCGAATACGGTTCCAAGTTTGGTGGCTACAGTGGTACGCATCGCTAGTTGGACATCCCAAAAGGATTCAATGAGTTACGGGATAGCGAGAGAGAGTCGCTAACGGACGGTCGCGGCCATTATACTTCAATGGAAGCGCGTCACGATAAATGCGATATCGTCACGCAAATCCTCGGTGGCCGCGAATGCCGATACATCTCCATAAATCAGTTCATAGAGCGCTGTTAATTCAAGGTCTCGCCCCCTGTCCATAAGGGCGACAATGCGCTCAAGTGAATAAAAGTCTCCCGATGAATCCCGCCGGTCCGTAAGGCCGTCGGTATAGACGAAGAGTGTGTCGCCGGGCGAGACCTGCAAGCGGTTTTCCTCGAACGACATCGAAGGCCTCGCGCCGAGGAGATGGCTGGGAGCCTCGTGGATCACGGTACGTCCGCTGCTGCGCTGAAAAAGCAGGAACGGCGGATGCGCGGCGTTGGAGTAGACCAGGTTTCCGGCACTGTCGATCCGGAAGAGCTGCGCCGTGGCGAACTGCGTCGGAAGCGAGACGCTGAAGAGGAAGTCGTTCAGATTGGACATGAACGATGACAACGACATGTTGGCGTTGGTCTCGGTGTGGATATAGCTCTTGAGCAGGGCCACCAGAATCGATGCCGGCAGGCCGTGTCCGGAGACATCGGCTACGAACAGGTACATCAGCTCGTCCTGCAGGAAGTAGTCGTAGAAATCGCCGGAAAGAGTCTCGCTCGGGATGTACGCGGAGCGGATCTCGATACGCGGAGCGCGAAAGGAGCCGTTCGGCACGAGCGCTTCCTGCACGCGCCGCGCGATCTGCAGGTCGCGGGTGATCTGCTGGTTCAACTTGCGCAACTGGTCCTGGTATCGCTTCATGCGCAGCAGCGCGCGCAGGCGGGCCAGCAGGATCTCCGTGTCGGAGCCCTTGGTGACGAAATCGTCGGCGCCCGACTCCAGCCCTTCCACGACCGCCTGCGCCGTGTCCGCCCCGGTCAGCATGAGGACCGGAATGGTCTGAAGGACCGGGTCGGCCTTGATGCGCCGCGTGACCTCGAAGCCGTCCATGCCCGGCATCCGGTAATCGACGACGAATGCGGCCGGCGTGATGGCCTGGGCCAGCGCCAGCCCCTCCTCACCCGACGTCGCCGCCGACACGTCGAAGCCGCGCCGCTCGAGAAAACGCTGGATCACCTTCAGGTCGTTCGCGCTGTCGTCGATCAGGATGATGCGCTGCCGGGTGGAGGAGGCGGAGTCGGGCATCAGGGGTCCGAATTGTACGTCGCCCCACGTCGGGTGATCGCTTCGCGATCACAACGGAGCGCTGGCGTCTCGCCGGCTGGCCCGGCGGCGTCTCGCCGCCGGTCTGACGCACACGCAACCTTTGCTTGTAACCACCGATCGCGGACGTCTCGCCGCTGGGTTATCAATGAAGATTTGCGTGCTCGTTTGACCGGGGGCGAGACGCCCCCGGGCCAGCCGGCGAGACGCCAGCGCTCCGGGCGCTGCGCGCTTACGCCGTGCCGTGGGCGGCGGCGTGGCGTTTGCGGGCGCGCCAGCGGAGGCGGTCGAGGTAGAGGTACGTTACCGGGGTGGTGAAGAGCGTCAGTATCTGGCTCACGATCAGGCCGCCGACGATGGCGATGCCGAGGGGGCGGCGCATCTCGCTGCCGACGCCGGAACCGAGGGCGAGAGGGAGGCCGCCGAAGAGCGCGGCCATCGTGGTCATCATGATCGGGCGGAAGCGGAGGAGACACGCTTCGCGGACGGCGTCGAGGGGGCTCTTCCCTTCCTTGCGCTCCGCCTCCAGGGCGAAGTCGATCATCATGATGGCGTTCTTCTTCACGATGCCGATGAGAAGGATGATTCCGATCAGAGCGATGATCGTGAACTCGGTCTTCGTGATCAGCAGCGCGATCAGCGCGCCGACGCCGGCCGACGGCAACGTCGAGAGGATCGTGATGGGGTGGATCAGGCTTTCGTAGAGGATGCCGAGGACGATGTAGACGGCCAGCAGGGCAGCCAGGATCAGCATCGGTTCATTCTTGAGTGACTCCTGGAACGCCTGCGCCGTTCCCTGGAAGCCGGGGTGGATCGACGACGGCATGCTCATCGTCCGCTCCAGTCCCTCGATCGCCGTCGTCGCCTGTCCGAGCGAGACGCCCGGCGCGAGGTTGAACGAGATGGTCACGGCGGGGAACTGCCCCTGGTGCGGAATCGACAGCGGCGTCTGATCGATGCCGAAGCTGGCGAACGCGCTGAGAGGGACGTCGCGGCCGCTGGATGAGTGGACGTAGACGCTGCTCAGCGATGCCGGCGAGATGCTGTACTTCGGATCGACTTCCAACACCACGTGGTACTGGTTCATGCCGCTGTACATGACCGAGACCTGGCGCTGGCCGAAGGCGTCGTAGAGCGTGCTGTCGATGGTGGCCAGCGATACGCCGAGGCGTGCGGCGGTCTGGCGATCGATGATGATCGTGGCCTGCAACCCGTGGTTCTGCTGGTCGCTGGAAACGTCGCGTACCTCTTTGAGCTTGTGCATCTCCCGCTCGAGCTTCGGCGACCACGACATCAGCTCGGCGACGTTGTCTCCTTGCAGCGTGTACTGATAGTCGGAGTTGCTCTGCCGGCCGCCGACGCGCACGTCCTGTACCGCGCTCAGGAAAAGCTGTGCTCCGGGGATGTGGGCGGTCTTCGGCCGCAGCCGGGCGATGATCTCCTGCGCCGATGCCTTCCGCGCGCTCAGCGGCTTGAGCGAGACGAACATGTTCGCGGTGTTGCCGCCTCGTCCGCCGCCGGTGAAGGAGACGACGTTCTCAACCGCGGGATCTTTCTCGACGATGCGCATGAAGGTGTTGAGCTTGGATAGCAAGGCGGGGAACGACGTGTCCTGCGAGGCCTGGACATTTCCACTCAATCGCCCGGTGTCCTGCTGCGGGAAGAAGCCTTTCGGGACGATGATGTAGAGGTAGACCGTGAGGCCGATCGTTGCGAAGGTGACCAGGAGCACCGGGAGCGTGTTGGCCAGGACGAAGTCGAGGGCGTGCTCGTAGCCGCCGCGCAGCCGGTCGAAGGCGTTCTCGCTCCAGCGGTAGAGGCGGCCGTGTTTCCGGTCGCCGGGCGGCGTGAGGAACTTCGCGCACATCATCGGCGTCGTCGTCAACGAGACGAAGAGCGAGATAACGATGGCGGTGCTGAGCGTGACGGCGAATTCGCGGAAGAGACGTCCGACGATGCCCCCCATGAGCAGGATGGGGATGAAGACGGCCACGAGCGAGGTGCTCATGGAGAAGACGGTGAATCCGATCTCCGCGGCGCCTTTGAGCGCCGCCTCGAGTGGACGCAGTCCGTTCTCGAGATGGCGGGTGATGTTCTCGATGACCACGATGGCGTCGTCGACGACGAAGCCGGTGGAGATGGTCAGCGCCATGAGCGAGAGGTTGTCGAGCGAGTAGCCGAACAGGTACATCACGCCGAACGTGCCGACGAGCGAGAGCGGCACGGCCACGCTGGGGATGACGGTGGCCCAGCCGCTTCTCAGAAAAGCAAAGACCACCAGGATGACCAGGGCGATGGAGATGACCAGCGTGCGCTCGACGTCGATCACCGAGGCGCGGATGGTGCCGGTCCTGTCGAGCACGACGTCGAGATGGATCGAGGGGGGAATGGCCGCGCGCAGTTGCGGCATTAGCGAACGGACGCGGTCGACGGTGCCGATGATGTTCGCTCCCGGTTGCCGGAAAAGGACGAGGGAGATGGCCGGCTTTCCGTTGACCGATCCGGCACTGTTGATGTTCTCGACCGAGTCCGTCACTTCGGCAACCTCGGAGAGGATGACCGGCTTGCCGTCGCGCGCGGTGACGATGAGGCTGCGGTACTGGTTGGCTTTGAAGAGCTGATCGTTCGTATTGATGACGAAGGCGCGGTCGGTGCCGGCGACGGCGCCCTTGGGCCGGTTGGCGTTTGCGGCGCCGAGGGCCGTGCGCACGGCCTCGAGGCCGACGTTCATCTGGCTGAGCAGCAGGGGATTGGCTTCGACGCGCACGGCAGGGCGCGAGCTGCCGCCGACGAAGACCTGTCCGATGCCGTCGATCTGCGAGATCTTTTGCGCCAGCACGGAGTCGCCGACGTCGTACATCTGGGGCTGGGTCATGACCTCCGAGGTCATGGCCAGGATCATGATCGGCGCGTCGGCCGGATTGACTTTCCGCCAGTTCGGATTCGAGGGCAGGTTTGCCGGGAGCTGTCCGCGCGCGGCGTTGATGGCGGCCTGTACGTCGCGCGCGGCGGCGTCGATGTCGCGGTCGAGCTCGAACTGCAGGGTGACGTTGGTCGATCCCGAGGAGCTGTTCGAGGTCATCTGCGTGACGCCGGCGATCCGCCCGAACTGGCGCTCCAACGGTGTGGCCACGGACGATGCCATCGTCTCCGGATCGGCGCCGGGAAGGTTGGCCGAAACGGAGATCGTGGGGAACTCCACCTGCGGCAGCGGCGCCACCGGAAGGCTCATGTACCCGAGCGCACCGGCCATCAGCACCGCCGCGCTGAGCAGCGAGGTTCCGACAGGACGGCGTATGAATGGGGTGGAGAAACTCATTGGAAGGCAGAAGGCAGAAGGCAGAAGGCAGAGGTGAAGGCAGAAGGCAGAAGGCAGAAGGCAGAAGTGAAGGCAGAAGGCGGAAGGCCGACGGCAGAAGTGAGATCTGATTTGTAGTTCGGTGTAATGGCCACCTCTGCCTTCTGCTTTCTGCCTTCTGCCTTCATCGGCTCTTGCCACTCCCTTTCATCGAGAGCCCTTCTCCCCCCGCGGGTTTTTGCGGGGGGAGAAGGTGCCGAAGGCGGATGAGGGGGGCGTCTACGCGATAGGTGCGATGTACCGACAGTGATCCGAGAACCCTGCTCGCGAGCGAATGACATCTCCGTTAAACGCCCCCTCATCCGCCTGTCGGCACCTTCTCCCCCGCAAAAAACCGCGGGGGAGAAGGATTCTCGACGTAACAGGCTGCCGGCGATTCCAAGCAGCGTGTGGCTCGTGCTCATCTCTGCCTTCATCTTTCTGCCTTCTGCTTTCATCCTTCGGCCGGCACCGCGTTCCCCACGTGCACCCGCCGCCTTACCCTTGCGGCGAGTTTGTCGAACCAGATGTAGACGACGGGGGTGGTGTAGAGCGTGAGGAGCTGGCTGACGAGGAGGCCGCCGACGATGGTGACGCCGAGGGGGTGGCGCAGTTCGGCGCCGGTGCCGCGGCCGAGGGCCAGGGGAAGGCCGCCGAAGAGAGCGGCGAATGTGGTCATCATGATCGGACGGAATCGCAGCAGGCAGGCCTGATAGATGGCCTCCTCGGCGGGCTTGTTCTGCTCGCGCTCGGCCTCGAGCGCGAAGTCGATCATCATGATGGCGTTTTTCTTCACGATGCCGATCAGCAGGATGATGCCGATCAGCGCCACGACCCCCAGCTCCATGTGGAAGAGCATCAGCGCCAGAATCGCCCCGACGCCGGCGGAGGGGAGGGTTGAGAGGATCGTGATCGGATGGATGTAGCTCTCGTACAGGACGCCGAGAACGATGTAGACGGTGATGAGCGCGGCCAGGATCAACCATCCCTCGTTCGCCAGCGAGCTGCGGAAGACCGCGGCCGTTCCCTGAAACTCAGTATGGATGCTGGCCGGGAGGCCGAGTTTGGCCACCTCGTCATCGATCGTCTTCGTGGCGCCGCCCAGCGATGCGCCCGGCGCGAGGTTGAACGAGATCGTGACCACGGGAAACTGGCCGAGGTGATTGACGGCCACGGGAGTCGACTTCGTCTCGATGTGCGCGAAGCTGCTGAGGGGAATGATCTGTTCGCGTGTGCCGGAGAGCTGCGGGACAGGTTTCGTGGTGCCGGGGACAGACGGCGTCGATGACGTTGCCGTCGATGTCGTCGGCGCGTTGGCCGAGGGTTGCGCGGCGGCACCGCCGGCCGGCGCGGCGTGCACGTAGATGTGTTGCAGCGCGTCGGGCGTGAGCTGGAGACTCGGATCGGCCTCGAGCACGACGTGGTACTGGTTGAGCTGCGTGAAGATGGTGGAGACCTGGCGCTGGCCGAAGGCGTCGTAGAGCGTGTCGTCGATCATCTGCGGCGTCACGCCGAGGCGCGAGGCGGTGTTGCGGTCGACCACCAGATCGGCCTCCAGGCTTCCGTTGCCCTGATCGCTGGCGACGTCGCGCAGCTCCGGCAGTTTGCGCAGGTCGTCGACGATGCGCGGTATCCACTGCGCCAGTTCGACGGCGTTCGCGTCTTCGAGCGTGTACTGGTATTGCGTGCGGCTGACGCGGTTCTCGACGGAGAGATCCTGCACCGGCTGCATGTAGAGCGTGATGCCGGAGACGGCGGTCAGCTTCGGCTGCAGGCGGCGGATGATGTCGGAGGCGTTGGCGTCGCGCTCACCGAGCGGCTTGAGGTTGATCTGGATCCGGCCGACGTTCGAGGTCGTGTTCGTGCCGTCGACGCCGATGAAGGAGGAGACGCTGGCCACGGCAGGATCGTGCGTGACCACTTCCGTGAGCGCCAGTTGCCGGTCGGCCATCGAGCTGAACGACGTATCTTCCGGCGCTTCGGAGATGCCGAGGATGACGCCGGTGTCCTGCAGCGGAAAGAATCCTTTGGGGACGATGATGTAGAGGAAGATCGTCAGCACCAGCGTGGCCAGCGTCACCAGGAGCGTGGTGGTCTGGTGCCGCAGCACGAATTGCAGCGTGCGGCCGTAGTAGGCGATGACGCGCTCGAAGAGCTCTTCCGACTTCTTGAAAAACCGGCCGTGTTCTTTTTCGTCGCTCTCGGCCTTCAGGAGCTTGGATGCCATCATCGGCGTCAGCGTCAGCGAGACCACGGCGGAGACGAGGATGGTCACGCTGAGCGTGACGGCGAATTCGCGGAAGAGGCGCCCCACGATGTCGGCCATGAACAGCAGCGGGATGAGCACCGCGATCAGGGAGACGGTCAGCGACACGATGGTGAAGCCGATCTGTTTCGACCCTTTGAGCGCCGCCTCCAGCGGCTTGTCGCCCTGCTCGATGTAGCGGGTGATGTTCTCGATCATGACGATGGCGTCGTCGACGACGAAGCCGGTGGAGATGGTCAGCGCCATCAACGACAGGTTGTCGAGCGAGTAGCCGAGCAGGTACATCACGCCGAACGTGCCGACGATCGACAGCGGCACGGCCACGCTGGGGATGATCGTGGCGGAGACGCGGCGGAGGAAGAGGAAGATCACCATCACGACCAGCAGCACGGTGAGCAACAGTTCGAACTCGACGTCGTGAACCGAGGCCCGGATCGTGACCGTGCGGTCGGTCAGCACGGTCACCTTCACGCTCGGCGGCAGGCTGCTCGTCAGTTGCGGCAGCAACGCCTCGATGCGGTCGACGACGTTGATGATGTTCGCCCCCGGCTGCCGCTGCACGTTCATGATCACGGCGGGGGTGGTGTTCATCCAGGCCGCTTTCTGCGCGTCTTCGACGCCGTCGACGACATGGGCGACGTCGGAGACGCGCACCGGCGCGCCGTTGCGGTAGGCGATGATGACCGGCTTGTAGTCGCCGCTGGCGAAGATCTGGTCGTTCGCGCCGATGCTGTAGCTCTGCGCCGGCCCTTGCAGGTTTCCTTTGGCCTGATCGGTGTTGGCCGCGGCCAGGCCGGTGCGGAGATCCTCGAGACTCAGGCCGTACGAGGCCAGCGCGGAAGGGTTGGCCTGCACGCGCACGGCCGGTTTCTGGCCGCCGCTGATGGTGACCAGGCCGACGCCGGGGAGCTGGGAGATCTTCTGGGCGAGCGTGGTGTCGGCGAGGTCTTCCACTTTGCTCAGCGGAAGCTGCGAGGAGGTGAGGCCGAGGGTGATGATGGGGGTGTCGGCCGGATTGACTTTGCTGTAGATCGGCGGGTTGGGAAGGTCGCGCGGGAGGAAGCTGGCGGAGGCGTTGATGGCGGCCTGCACTTCCTGCTCGGCGACGTCGATGTTCTGTTTGAGATCGAACTGCAGCGTGATCATCGAGCCGCCGAAGGAGCTGGTGGAGCTCATCTGCTGCAGTCCGGGGATCTGTCCGAACTGCCGCTCCATCGGCGCGGTGACGGAGGAGGTCATGACGTCCGGGCTGGCGCCGGGATAGAACGTCAGGACCTGGATGGTCGGGTAGTCGACCTGCGGCAGCGCGGAGACCGGCAGCTCACGAAAGGCGACGAAGCCGGCGAGCAGTATCGCCGCCATGAGCAGCGAGGTGGCTACCGGGCGGAGGATGAAGATGCGTGATGGGTTCACGGCTTCCCTTGTTTGTGACCTGCTCCGCCGGGCGGCGCGCCTCCACCCGGCTTCCCACCAACACGCTTTGCAGGGCGCTGTCCGCCGATCTCAACCTTGCTCTTCGGTTGCAGCTTGTCGGCCCCTTCGACGACGACCTGATCGCCTTCGCGGACGCCGCTGGCGAGGACGGAGGTGGTCCCTTCGGCCATGGCCACCTGCACCGGCCGCATGTCGACGCTCTTGTCGGGCTTGACGACGTAGACGTACGTCCCCTGCGCGCCGTGCTGGACGGCGGCCGTCGGCACGGTGAGGGCGTGCTGTCGCGTATCGACCTGCAGCCGGGCGTTGACGAACTGGTTCGGGAAGAGGGCGCCGTCGCGGTTGTCGAAGATGGCTTTGCAGCGGAAGGTGCCGGTGTTGGGGTCGATCTGGTTGTCGATCGTCAGCAGGCGGCCCGTGGCGAGCTTGGTGGTGCCGTCGCGGCTCCACGCTTCGACCGGAAATCCACCCGGCTTCGCATGTTGCGTGACCGCCTGCAGTTGATCCTCGGGGAGCGTGAAGAGCGCGGCGATCGGCTGCATCTGGGTGATGGCCACCAGGCCGTTGGCGTCGGCGGCGTGCACCATGTTGCCGGGATCGACGAAGCGGATGCCGACGCGGCCGGTGATCGGCGTCTTGATGTGGCAGTACTCGACGTTGAGCCTGGCCTGCTGGATCTGGGCGTCGTCGGCCTTGATTGTCCCTTCGTTGACGCGAAGCTGCGATTGCTGGGTGTCGTACTGCTGCTGCGAAATGACGCCGGCTTTGGCGAGATCGGCGAAGCGCTGGAGGTCGTGCCGCGTGTTCTCCAGCGTCGCCTCATCCTTGAATCTGTTGGCTACCGCCTGCGCCAGCAGGGCCTCGGATGGCGCCGGGTCGATCAGGGCGATCTCGGAGCCGGCCTGGACGATCTGCCCTTCCTGAAAGTCGAAGCGGAGGAGCTGTCCGTCGATGCGCGGCTTGATGGTGATGGTGTTGAGGGCGTTCACGTTGCCGAGGCCGTCGAGGTAGACGGGAACGTCGCGGGCGACGACCGGCTCGACACTGACGGGAACCGCGCGGTCACGCGTACTGGCAGCCGCCGCTGCCGCCGTCGCGGCGGTGGCCGCCGTGCGGCTCCGCAACCAGACGATCACCAGAATGATGACGACGATGACGACAGCGATGGCGATGTTGCGGTTGCGCGTGTGGTGTGCGCCCACCTCGGGCGGCGGTGCGACGCGGATGTCCCGCGCCGAGCCGGTGTCCCCGTCGTCCCGATCAATCAACCTCTGCGGCATCGATACTCCTTCTTTCCCGACGGGAAGCAATGTCTAAACCACCCCGCCCGCGCTCGAACCAGATGCTGTACGCCGGAGGGGCCAAGTTGCAGAACTGCCGTCCGGGACGGGTGAAAAATACAGCGTCGGCGGGCTCGGCGGTATGAGGGAGTTGTTACGGTCATGCCGGACAACGCAGTGTAGCTTGCATTCACCCCGAGGCGGGGTGTTGTCACGCGGAGGGCTGAGGTAGTTCGCGCCGGGTTTGTCGTCGTCCGGCCGAGCCCTGAGGTTGTTCAGCCCGGAGCCTGGCGCCGGCAGGCGACCTTCCCCGCGTGCTGTACAATCCGCAGCTCTTTGAGGGGAGATCTATGCGAAAGAACCTGATCATTTTCATCACGCTCGCGGTGTTGTCATTCGGACTTCTGGGCTGTCCGCCGAAGGAAGGGACCGGAAACACCAGTACGAGTGCGGCCGGAGGGGAGATCCTCGTCGGCGAGTACGGATCGATGACCGGGCCGCAGGCCACGTTTGGTCAGTCGACCCACAACGGCATCATGATGGCGGCCGACGAAGTTAACGTCGCCGGCGGCATCAACGGCCGCAAGGTCAAGGTCCTCAGCGAGGACGATCAGTCCAAGCAGGAAGAGGCGGCCAACGCCGTCACCAAGCTGATCTCGCAGAACAACGTCCTGGCCATCATTGGGGAAGTGGCGTCGTCCGCCTCCATCGCCGCGGCGCCGATCTGCCAGTCGAACAAGGTGCCGATGATCACCCCGTCGTCGACCAACGATGAAGTCACCAGAAAGGGCGACTACATCTTCCGCATCTGCTTCACCGACAGTTATCAGGGCGAGTATCAGGCCGTCTTCGCCGACCAATGGGCCGCCGCGAGCGCCAAGCCGAAGACAGTGGCTATGCTCACCGACGTCAAGAGCGACTACTCGCAGGGACTGGCCAAGGTCTTTACGGCCAAGTTCACCGCCCTCGGCGGCAAGATCGTCGGAACCCAGAGCTACGCCAACGGCGACAGCGACTTCCGCTCGCAGTTGACGGCCATCAAGGGCACCAACCCCTCGCTGCTGTACGTCCCCGGCTATTACACCGACATCGGTCAGATCGCCATCCAGGCCCGCGACCTCGGCATTACCGCTCCGCTTCTCGGCGGCGACGGCTGGGAGTCGCCCAAGCTGATCGAGATCGGCGGCAAGGCCCTCGAGGGCTCCTTCTACACCAACCACTACTTCTACGCCGACCCCTCGCCGGTGGTCAGCGGCTTCGTGCAGAAGTACAAGGAGCGCTACGGCCAGACCCCGGATGCCCTTGCCGCGCTCGGCTATGACGCCATGAAGACACTGGCTGACGCGATGAAGCGGGCCTCGAAGCTGGACGGGCCGTCGCTCCGCGACGCCATCGGCCAGACCAAAGGTCTCGTCGGTGTCACCGGCACCATCAACATCGGACCCGAGCGCAATGCCATGGGCAAGAAGCTCGTCATCGAAGAGATCAAGAACGGCCAGCTCACGCTCAAGGCCACCATCGATCCGGCCAAGGGCGGCAAGGTGGAGATGAACAACGCTGCTCCGGCGGCGGTCACCACGACCACCGGCGGCCCGCCGCCGGCGGCCGCGACGACGACTACGGGCGGGAACTAGGAAAAGTTGTCGGTTGTCGGTTATCGGTTGTCGGAGGATGTTCACCGGTCTCCGACACCCGGCCACCGACACACGAATTTGTCTTTACACAACACGGTCCGGCGAGTAGCGTTCGCCGGACTTTTTTTTGCGGTCAGGGGATAGGCATCTCATCTCGGGACTGTTTTCGCCTATCGTCTCCCCGACAACCGACAACCGACAACCGACAACAGGCGGGCACACACCCCACAACGGTCACTTGAATGCAGGAGATCCTCCAGAATCTACTGAACGGGATTGCCGTCGGCGCGATTTACGCGCTGATCGCCCTCGGCTACACGATGGTGTACGGCATCCTGAAGCTGATCAACTTCGCTCACGGCGACGTGTTCATGCTCGGCTCCTTCGTCGGTTTCTATGTCGGCGGCTACGCCGCGCGCCATCTCCATACGACGGGAGGAGCGCTCGGCTGGGGCTATGCCGGCCTGGTCATGCTCGTTGCCATGGTGGTCTGCGGCCTGTTCGGGTTTCTCAACGAACGGATCGCCTACCGCCCGCTGCGCAACTCCCCGAGAATCGCTTCGTTGATCACAGCGATCGGCGTCTCGTTCCTGCTCGAATACGGCGGACAGTTCGTCTTCGGTGCCGATCCGAAACGCTTTCCCACTCTTGTCGCCCCGCACTACATCGCCTTCGGCGGTTTGAGCGTGACCAACTACCAGATCATCGTGCTGGTCGTGGCGGTGATCTTCATGGGCCTTCTGCAGTACATCATCTACGGGACGAAGTTCGGCCGGGCCATGCGCGCCGTCTCCTTCAACTTCGAGACCGCTTCGCTGATGGGCATCCCGACCGACCGTGTCATCTCGATGACGTTCATCATCGGCTCCATGCTCGCGGCGGTAGCCGGCATCCTTTTTGGTTTGTCCTACCCGACGATCAATCCGCTGATGGGCATCATGCCCGGCTTGAAGGCGTTCATCGCGGCGGTACTCGGCGGAATCGGCAACGTGCCGGGCGCGGTGGTTGGAGGGCTGATCATCGGCATCATCGAATCGTTCATCGGTGGCAGCCCGTTGTCGGGCTACAAAGACGCCATCGCCTTCATCATCCTGATCGCCATCCTGCTTTTCCGTCCGTCGGGACTATTTGGCAAGTATCAGGCGGAGAAGGTTTGATGAAAGCAGAAGGCAGAAGGCAGAAAGCAGAAATGGGAGTCGCCAAAGCGCGATTGCCCGTTTCCACTTCTGCCTTCTGCTTTCTGCCTTCTGCTTTTGTCCCCACTTCTGCTTTCACGCGAACGAGGGCAAACGCGTGACGAAATCCCTCCCCTGGTGGCTCCGCGACCTCCTCTGGCTCGCCCTCTTCGTCGCGGTCCTGGTCGGGCTGGCGTATGGGCTGGATGCGATTCCGATCGTCGGCATGGCCTACTACAACCGGATCCTCGTGCTCATGGGGATCAACATCACGCTGGCGGTGTCGCTGAACATCATCAATGGCCACGCCGGCCAGTTCTCGCTCGGGCATGCCGGATTCATGGCCGTCGGCGCGTACTTTTCCGCCTATCTGACCTTCTACCACTTCGCTCCGCGGCTGGACAAGATGCCGGCCGGGACGGAGCAGTGGCTGATGCAGAACGTCTTTCTGGTCATTGCCGTGCTTTGCGGCGGTCTGCTCGCGGCGCTGGCCGGCTACCTGGTCGGGCTGCCGTCGCTGCGCCTGCGCGGCGACTACCTGGCCATCGTCACACTCGGCTTCGGCGAGATTATCCGCGTCTTTATTCTCAACATCGACAAGATCGGCGCCGCGCGCGGCTTCAGCGGCATCCCGCATTGGGGCAATTTCTTCTGGGTCTTCCTGGTCTGCGGATTGGCGATCGTCATCTCGTGGCGGCTGGTGCAGTCGTCGGTCGGCCGAGCCTTTCTCGCGGTTCGCGAAGACCAGGTTGCCGCCGAGGCCATGGGCATCGATACGACGCGCTACAAGGTCAAGGCCTTCGTCATCGGCTCGTTTCTGGCGGGCGTAGCGGGCGGGCTGTACGCGCACTACACGATGTATCTCAACCCGCAGACGTTCATGTTCGTGAAGTCGTTCGAGGTCGTGGCCATGGTGGTTCTGGGCGGGCTGGGCTCGATCAGCGGCTCGGTCGTTGCCGCGGTCATCCTGACCTTTCTCCCCGAGGGACTTCGGTCGGTGAAGGACTACATGCCCGGCGGCCGCGATCCGCGCATGGTCATCTACTCGATCATGCTCATCGTGTTGATGCTGACGCGGCCGCAGGGATTGTTCGGCCGCCGCGAGCTCTGGCAGGTGTTCGGCCGCAAGAAGAAACGTGACCAGAGCGAGGCTCCTCCGGTTCAGTGATGGCTAACGGAAACGCTCTGCTCGACGCGCGCGACGTGACCATCCGCTTCGGCGGGCTGACCGCCGTGTCGCATTTCAACCTCGGCATCCAGCCTCACGAGCTGGTCGGACTGATCGGCCCCAACGGCGCGGGCAAGACCACGGTCTTCAACATGCTGACCGGCGTCTACAAACCGACCGAGGGACAGATTTTCGTCGGTGGCGTCTCGACGCACGACTTCAAGCCGTACCAGATCACCGCCCTCGGCATGGCCCGCACCTTCCAGAACATCCGGCTTTTCAAAGAGCTCTCCGTGCTCGACAACGTGAAGATCGGTGGACACATCCACTACAAGTACTCGGCAGCCGCCGCGGTGCTGAAGACCAACCGCTTTCACGAAGCCGAGGAGGCCGCGGAGCACGACGCCATCGAGTTGCTGAAGATCTTCGGACTGGAGAACCGCGCCGGCTACTACGCGAAAAACCTTCCGTACGGCGACCAGCGCCGTCTGGAGATCGCCCGGGCGCTCTCGGCGCAACCGAAGCTGCTGCTGCTCGACGAGCCGGCCGCGGGACTCAACGACCGCGAGACGCGCGATCTGCTGCAGACCATCCGCGACATCCACAAGCGCTTCGACATCGCCATCCTCGTCATCGAGCACAACATGGAACTGGTGATGGAGCTCTGCGAGCGGATCGTCGTCCTCAACTTCGGCAAAACGATCGCTCAAGGCACGCCCGGCCAGGTACGCGAGAACCCGGTCGTGATCGAGGCATACCTCGGCGAACCGGCGGAGGCGGCCGGCATATGAGCGCGATCCTCAGCGTCAGCAATCTCGAAGTGTCGTACGGCAACATCACGGCGCTGCGCGGGATCGATCTCGAAGTCCGGAGAGGGGAGATCGTCACGCTCATCGGTGCGAACGGCGCCGGCAAGACCACCACGCTGCGGACGATCTCCGGCCTGCTCAAACCGCGCAGCGGCGAGGTCACCTACGACGGCCGCAACATCACCGGCACGAAGCCGCACGTCATCGCGGCAATGGGCGTATCGCACGTCCCCGAGGGGCGCGGCATCTTCGCCAACCTCACCGTCTTCGACAATCTCGAGCTAGGCGCCTACCTGCGCAAAGACAAGGTGCAGCAGTCGGAGTACGAACGGATCTTCGCCCTTTTCCCGGTCCTGAAAGAGCGGATCAAACAGAGCGCGGGGACGCTCTCCGGCGGCGAGCAGCAGATGCTGGCCATTTCCCGTGCGCTGATGTCGAAGCCGAAGATCCTGCTCCTCGACGAGCCCTCCCTCGGCCTGGCGCCCCAGATGGTGCAGACGATCTTCCGTGTCATCAAAGAGATCAACGCCGAGGGGACTCCCATCCTCCTCGTCGAGCAGAACGCGCACATGGCCCTCGTCACCGCCAACCGCGGCTATGTGATGGAGACGGGCCGCATCGTGCTGACCGACGACACGAGCGCAATGCTGAAGAGCGATCGGATCAAGAAGGCGTATCTGGGCGGGTAAGTCTGGAACGCAGCGGCGATACGCCAGCGCTCCGGCCTGCTCTGCGCATCGCAATTGCAGGGTCCTCCGGCAACGAGGAGGTACCAATGCACATTCTGAGAACCTTAGTGCTCGCCATTCTGGTGGCTGTGTCGGTGGAGGCGCAGCCGACGGATCTGGTGATGGCGCAACAGGCGCTCGCGTCGGCGGATGCGGCGGGGGCGCAGGTATTCGCGAAGAGCCTTTACGAGGACGCGGCGTACCGGGCGCGCTTTGCCCAGGAGAACTGGAGCTCGAACAAGCCGTCGAAGCGCAATGAGGCGCAGATGCGCGCCATCGAGGCAACCATTGCCGCCGAGGCCGCCGGTGCGAAGGCGCGGTGGCTGAGCACCAATACGGCGATCCACGGTCTGCAGGCCGACATCCAGCGGTTCGGCGGGTCGTCCAACGTCACGTTGCTTGCCGAAGAGTCGCCGACGGTCGAATTCAGCCGCGGCTCCGCCACGAAGGACCGCATCGCCACGGCGCAGTCCGCGGTCGATCAAGCCAAAGCGGCGGGTGCGCTGGACCTGGTTCCCGACAACGACCTCAGGAACGCGGAGCGATACATCGACAGCGCCAAACGAGTTTCGCGGAGTACAGCGAACAGCGATGTCGGAGACCACCTGGCGTACCGCGCCGAGATGATCGGGCGGCGGGCCTTCTATCTCGCCCGTCTTGCGCAGTCGAACCGGGCTCTTCCCGGCATCCAGCTCGATCGGACCCGTCTGGCGCAGGCGGCCAGCGAGCGGCAGGCCGCCGCCGAGCGCGCGCAGCGGGAGGAGGCGGAGCGCCGGTCGGTGGCGCTGCAGCAGGCACTTGTCGCCGAACAGGCCAGCCGTCAGGCGCAGGCAGCCGAGGTGGAACGTCTGCGGCAGCAGATCGATGAGAATCGCCGGGCCGCGCAAGCGCGTGTCGAAACCGACCGTCAGGCGCGCATCGCCGCGGAGCGTCAGGTCGACGAGTCGTACAGCAGGTACGAGACCGCGATCGCCACCTCATCCAACTCGGATGTGGAGAACCTCCGGCTGCAGATCGAGGATCAGGAGCTTTCGCTGCGCGCCATTCAGGATCGCGAGCGCGCCAACGCCGAGGCGATGCAGGCCGGGACCACGCGCCTGCGCGGCGATCTGACGGCCGCGCAACAGTCGGGAGCGATCAGCCCTGAAGTCATCTCGCAGCGGCAGGCCGACCTCCTGGCGCGGCAGGCGGAGCTCGACTCGTTGCGGCAGGCGCTCGAAAGCGATGCCACCGCTCGATCCGATCGCGCCAGGCAGCAACACGACGCGGTCACCGCGGCGCAGGCTCGCCGGCAGCAGGCCGAGGCGGAAGCGGCCGCGCTGAGACAGAAGGCGGAGGATGCCGAGCGGCAGGCGCAGGCGGCCCAGGCCGAGGCCCAGCAGGCCAATGCGCAGGCGCAGCAGGCGAATGTTCAAGCCCAGCAGGCCCAGGCTGCCACGGAACAGGCGCAGGCGGCGGCGCAACAGACCCAGGCGCAGCTCGATCAGACGAAGGCGGCGGCGCAACAGACCCAGGCGCAGCTCGATCAGGCGCAGGCGGCGGCCCAACAGACCCAGGCGCAGCTCGATCAGACGAAGGCGGCAGCGCAACAGACCCAGGCGCAGCTCGATCAGACGCAGGCGGCAGCGCAACAGACCCAGGCGGAGCTCGATCAAGCGAAGCAGTTGCTCGCCGAGCGGGATGCCGAGGCGCGGCTACTGCGGGTCCAGAACGAGCTTGCCCGGATCGCATCGACGCGCAGCGAGCAGCGCGGACTCATCGTCACCCTCAGCGGCGGCATCCTCTTCGATACCGGCAAGACATCGCTCAAGCCGGGCGCGAAGTCGACGCTGACGAAGATTGCCAAACAGCTCCAGACCGACCCGTCGCTCAAGATCGCCGTCGAAGGTCATACGGATAACGTCGGCACCGTGGCGAAGAATCAGGCGTTGTCGGAGAAGCGCGCGAATGCCGTGCGCGACTACCTCGTCTCCGCCGGAATCGCGTCCGATCACATCACCGCAACCGGCCGCGGGGCAGAGGCGCCGGTGGCCACGAACAAGACGGCCGCGGGAAGGCAGCACAATCGGAGGGTGGAGCTGGTGATTACGCAGTAGGCGCCGAGGGCGCGTTGTCGGTTATCGGTCGTCAGGGATCGCGCGCGCAGCGCAATCAACCGACAACCGACAACGCCGCGCCAGCGGCAGATTTCCTCAGCCACAGACTTCCGCCCGGATTCTCCAACGTCAGCGGCATCAGCTCCTCGAGCAGATCGCGATGGAATCGCGCCAGCCAGGTGCCGAAGAGGATGATCTCGAAGGAGTCGTTGTACTCGAGGAAGGCGCGGAGGATGTAGTCCTCGTTCCAGGCGCGGCCTTCGTAGACCCACTCCTTCGGATATTCGAACGGATAGAAGACGTCGTGGAAGTGGATGTAGACCCCCGAGGCCAGGCGGGGGAGGATCTCGAACACGATGCGGTTCACGTCGCTGCCGGTCTTCGAAACGTGCGTCGAATCGATGAAGAGAATGTCGTTCGCGGCCAGCGTATCGAACGTCTCGAGCGGCACCTCCTGCAGACGCGAGCGGATGACCGTCACGCGTGCGCGGTCGGGCGGACGGAGCAGCGCGTCGAGCGTTGACGTATCAGGGTCGATGAAGGTGAACGACGTCTCCGGCAGCCAGCGGTCGGCGGTGTCGAGCATCGCCGCCGATGAGAATCCGGAGCCGATTTCGATGACGCGCCGCGGCCGGAGTTTGCGCAGCATCGAGTAGAGGAAGATGGCATCGGCGTAGGAGTAAGCCCAGTTCTCGAACCAGTAGCGCGTCTCCGGCGATTGCTCCCGAGGAAACGGCATCTCTGGATAGAAGGCCGCCAGTTCCCTGACCAGCGCCACCTGCGCCTCGGCGTTCAGATCGACGCCCGGCAACGACGGCGGCGGCGTCCCGAACAGCTCCCCCTCGCGCGCCCGGATCTCGTCCATCGACGGGATCGGCGAGTAGAAGTGTCCCGGCGACATCCACGTCTTCCAGTGCGCCAGATCGGCGCGCAACTGGTCGCGCTCCGCTTCGAGGGCGAGGATGTAACGGTGAAGACCGCTCAGCCAGGGGAGGCGCCGCGCGGCGCGTTTGAAGAAGCCGGACACTGGTGATTCAGGCGGCGGCCGATTCCGACGTCATGCGATACAGATACGCGTCCTCGACGATTTCGCCGTTGATCGCCTGTCGATAAAAAGGAATCCCTCCGATCGTCCATCCGGTCTGAATGACGGAGGCCAATCTCGTGACGAGCGGATGATCCGGAGCGATTGCCCTGATGTGGTTGAGGATCATGCGCGACTGACCGAGTGCGTCGAGGGCGTGAATCACAGCGAGATACGCTTCCCTCGCACCATCGGAGCTCACCCGCGGTGATACGAGCATGAGCTTCCAACGATTGAAATCGTCTTCGTAGTACCAGAACGAGGCGACGACCGGCCAACCGGCCTCGTCGAGCGCGCGCGTGAGCACAGCGCCGTCGCGTTTCATCTCTTCGGAGAGCGTTTCTTTTACCAGTATTTCTTCAGCCATGGCAGCACCCCGTTGGTCGGATCGGTGATTGCGAGAAAAAGCTCCTTCGCTTCGCTTTCCGTGATCGTGGAATTGTACCGGCTTGTTTCAGACCAGTCTCTTGCTATGGTCCAGTTTGCTACAAAACGGTCGCTCCGACCAGCCTCTTCCTGGTACGCCGGCACGAGGCCCGAGACATTGAGCAGTTTCCCCAGGTCGTGAACATAGCTGTCGTTGACAACCTTCCGGTCCGGGAAGTCGAATTCGCGAACCTCCTTCGCGATGCAGGCTTTGAACGCGCATTCGACCGCGTAGCCACACAAGTAGTACGCGGCCTGAAAGCGCCCGGCATCGAGGAGCGCCGCCGCGTCGGCAACGCGTTCCTCGGCCATTTTCTGGAGGTCGAAGCGGTTCATCCTTCCTTTTCAGCAACTCCGGAAGACGGCAATCGTATCAGCCCCTGCTAACTTCCCCGCCATCCCGGCGTCCAACGATCGAAACGGAGGAACACCATGCGACGACTCGCCCTTCTGCCTGCCCTCATCGCCCTCACATTGCCCCTCGCCGCCGGATCTCACTCGTACAATAACGAGTACTCGGGCCACGGCCTCTCGGTGTCGATCGATGACTGGGAGGATGTGCGCGACTGCAGCTCGATTCACGTCCTGTACAACAACCGCAGCGTTCCGGTGGTCGAGGAGAACGTGCCGGTGAGCAGCCTGCGCTCGTTGAAGGTGCGCAGCGACCGGAACGGATCGATCCGGGCCATCGGCACGACGTCATCGACCTATGGCGTCAAGGCCTGCAAGGCTTCGGCGCTCGGAAACGTGAACGATCTCCGCGTCAACGTCAGCGGCAACGAAGTGAGCGCTGACCGCATCGACAACGACGCCCGCTCCATCATCTACTTCCTCGTCTTCGCCCCTCGCAACGCCCGGATCGACCTCCACGCCACTAACGGTCCGATCTCGGTCGACGGCGTCGACGGCTCCGTGACCGCGCATGCCCTCAACGGTCCGATCGCCGTCAAGGCATCGTCAGGGACGCTCGACATCCACACGGAAAATGGACCGATCTCCTTCGCCGGAAACTCCGGAAACGTGAAGCTGCGCGCGAACAACGGCCCGATCTCGGTGAAGCTGGACGGATCGGGATGGATCTCCGGCAGCCTCGACGCATCGACGGAGAATGGCCCGCTCTCGCTCAAGGTTCCGGCCAGCTACGCGTCGGGCGTGCACGTCGAAACGGACGGCAATTCGCCCGTGAGCTGCCGCGGCGCCTCCTGCCGCGCCGCGAAGAAGGCGTACGCCGAAAGCAACAGCGACGATTACTTCGGTCCCCGCTGGCCGCGCCAGCTCGACTTCGGCTCCGGCGCCCGCACCGTGTCGCTCTCGACGCACAACGGGCCGGTGTCGGTGAAGGAAGGGGAGTAGGTCGGCACGGCCGGCGGCGCTGGTTGCCCAAGGCTCGGCCACCATCTCCGCTTGATCGTTCTGCCGCGCAGACTCCTAGGTCGAGGTTGCGGGGTTTCGCGGTTACGCGGTCTCGCGGTTAATGGGTTGCAAGGTTGCTGGGTTGCAAAGTTGCCCAGCAACCACCTGACTCAGCAACCACGTAACCCAGCAACCCAGCAACCCAGCAACCAAAACAACCCCGCTGCGAGACCGCGCAACCACGAGACCGCGCAACCGAGAGATACACTTCCCCCGCCTTGCCCCCGCGCGCGAAACTCCTCACCGTCCTCGGCGTGACGTTCGGCCTTGCCGTGACGGTCGGGAACATGATCGGCGCGGGGATCCTCCGGACGCCCGGAGACATTGCGGCGCAGCTTCCCACCTTCTGGCTGTTTCTCGCCGTCTGGATCATCGGCGGTCTGTACGCTCTCCTCGGCGCGAATGCGCTGGCGGAGCTGGGGACGCTGGTTCCCGAGTCAGGAGGGCAGTACGTCTTCGTCCGCCGTGCCCTCGGCGACTACGCCGGGCTCGTGGTCGGATGGAGCGACTGGATCTCCACCTGCGGCACTACGGCCGCGGTCTCCATCGTCGTCGGCGAGTACACGCTCGTGCTGTTTCCCGCGCTACGCGGCATCGAACCGATCGCGCTCGCGGTCATCGCCGTCTTCACCCTCATCCAATGGTTCGGCGTGCGGTGGGGCGGCTGGACGCAGGACGCGACCAGTCTGTTGAAAGCGCTGGCCTTCCTCTTCCTCATCGCGGCCTGTTTCTACCTCGGCACGCGCCATCCGACGGCGGCCTCGATCGTGGCGGAACATGAAGGCTCGCTCGCCATCGCCTTCATCCTCGCGCTGCAGTCGGTCATCTATACCTACGACGGCTGGACGGCGGTCATCTACTTCTCGGAGGAAGTGAGGGATTCGGGACGCAACATCCCGCGGGCGATGTTCGGCGGCGTGTTTGCGGTGATGGCGATCTACCTGCTGGTGAACGTGGCCTTCCTGCGCGTCGTACCGCTCGGCAGCATCGCCGGACAGAAGATGGCGGCCGGGGTGGTGGCGCACCATCTCTTCGGTGCCTACGGCGATCCGGTCCTGCGCGTGATCATGATCGTTTCGCTGCTCAGTGCGGCGAACTCGAACGTCCTGATGGCGCCGCGCGTCCTTTTCGCCATGAGCCGCGACCGCCTCTTCTGGCGCGGCGCCGCCGAGGTGAACAAAGGGGGGACGCCGGACATCGCCCTGCTCTTCAGCAGCCTTCTTGCGGCGGTCTTCGTCATTTCAGGCAAGTTCGAGCAGGTCATCGCCATCCTGGCGTTCTTCTTCGTGGCGAACTACGCGCTCTCCTTCGCCTCGCTCTTTGCCTTGCGCCGCAGCGCGCCGGGCGCGCCGCGTCCGTTCCGCGCCATCGGCCATCCCTTCACAACCGGGCTGGCGTTCCTGGCCTCCGTCGCCTTCCTGATCGGCGCGATCCTGAGCGATACGCGCAACTCGCTGCTGGCGCTCGGTGTTCTCGTCCTCAGCCTGCCGGTGTTCCTGCTGGTGAAGCGGCGCGGCCGCGATGGTGTCTGACGCTCACTTCCAGATGCCGCCGATAGGATGCGCGGCGCCGTCGCCTTCTGCCACCATGGGCTTGACACCGAAAATCACCTCGATCGTGCGCAGCAGATCGTAGTGGTCATAGGACACGTCCTTGACGACGGTGTGCGGCATGACAGCACCGCCCCACAACGCCATGTAGACGCGGTTCCCATCGCCGCGGAAGATCCCATGCTTCGCATCTTCATCGAAGGTCACCACAAATAGTGTTTCGTTCCAGAGGCTCTTGTCTTTGCGCAGCCCCTCGAAATTCGCGGTGAGCCAGTCGTCAGCGACTCGGATCGGCGTGTCGTGTGCGTCGTGGTCCAGATTGGGGATGACCAGTGAAAGCTGCGGCAGATTTCCGGATGTCAAGTCGTCGGCGAAATGCGTGAACGGAACGATGTTGCTGCAGGGCTCATGATTCGCGACGTCGTCGAAGCTGATGAAGGGGTTGTGCTTTCGGACGTACCTGCCGATCGGCGTATTCGTATGGCACCCGCCTTCGGGGTAGTCCTCGGCGTACGTTTTCCACGTGACGAACCTGCCGATGTGTGGCCGCTTCAGAGTGACATCGTTGTCATCCTTCACGCCCTCCGTGCTCCCGGAGATCATGGCAATGTAGTTCGGCTGCGAGGGGTGTGTAATCGCGTAGTACTGATCGAGATATGCCCCTTCGTTCATCAACGACTTCATGAACGGCTGAGTCTTCGCGCTGTCGGCGTTCTTGTTCTCGAGGATGACGATCACGACGTGCTTCACGCCGACATGACTCGGAAAGGGCGGCGGCGTTCCCACGTGAGGGCGCTGTGTCGTCGCTACAAAGCCGGCGATCAGCAGTAGGAGTGCGGCGAAAGGGGAAAAGCGCTTTACCATACGGCACCTCAGTCTCATTGACGGACCGCGATAGATTCTTCACAGCGATGAACTACCAATTCGATCCTGATCTGCCGAAGGCATCAACGATCCCCTCCTTTTACTACGCCGACGCTTCCGTTTTTGAGCGCGAGAATCGGAACATCTTCGCCCGCACCTGGCAGCTCGCCGGCCGTGCCGATCAGGTGCGCGAGGCCGGGCAGTTCTTCACCATCACGATCGCGGACGAGCCGCTCCTCATCGTCCGCGGTGCGGACGGGGAGTTGCGCGCGCTCTCGAACGTCTGCCGCCATCGCGCCGGTCCTGTTGCCAGCGGGGAAGGGAAACGCCCAGTGCTGCAGTGCGGCTATCACGGCTGGACGTATGGGCTCGACGGCCGTCTCCTGCAGACTCCGGAGATGGCCGGCATCGAGTGTTTCGATCGGGCCGATTTTTCGCTGCCGCGCTTCCGCGTGGAGGTCTGGAACGAGCTGGTATTCGTGAACCTCGATCCCGCCGCCGCGACGCTCGGCGATTTTCTCGGCGACCTGGTCAGCCGCCTCGCGCCGCGCGATTACGCCGGCTACCAGTTGGCCGCGCGCAAGGATTGGACGCTCAACTGCAACTGGAAGGTCTACGTCGACAACTATCTCGAGGGATACCACATCCCCATCGTTCATCCCGGCCTCTTCCGGGCGATCGACTACCCGAACTACCGCACCGAGACGCGGGCCAACTATTCGATCCAGCACGCGCCGCTCAGGCGCCCCGCGCGCCTCCGCGTCAACGACTCGGCCGATGAGATCGACTACTTCTGGATCTGGCCGAACCTGATGCTGAACGTCTATCCCGACAACTTCTCGACCAACCTCATCGTCCCCCTTGGACCGGAAAAGACGCGGACGATCTTCGAGTGGCACTTTCGCGATTTCGATACGCCCGACGTCCGGCAGCGAATCCTCGAGACGGTGGCCTTCAGCGACGAGATCCAGTTCGAGGACATCGACATCTGCCAAGCCGTCCAGCGCGGCCTCCGCTCATCGACCTACGACAGCGGCCGCTACTCCCCGTTGCGCGAAAACGGCGTACATCATTTTCACGGGTTGTACGCCGCGGCGATGTTCTGATGGCGCGTAGCGCGTTGTCTGCGCTATCGCGCGTTGTCAGTTGTCTGCGCGCTGCGGCGCGCGTGGTCATGAACCCAACGCTGCGGGACTTTGGACGAGAGAGATGCCGGCGAGGCGGAGCACCGACAACCGACAACGCGCGACAGCGCAGACAACGCGGCGAAGCCGCAGACAACGCGCGCAGCGCAGTTACTGCCTCGTCGCGTCGATCGCCGCTCCGTTGATGGCATTGACCGACGAGGTCTCGATGACGCGGAGCTGGTTGGCCATCTGCGTGTAGAGGTTTGTCAGCGACATGAGCTGCTGGAGATCGCGGGCGACGGAGAACTCCATCGGGAGCTGGATGAGGTGATGAAAGTCGTCGCGAAATTTGGCGTAGTCGGTCGGCGTGAGGGTCCGCGCATCCTGGATCATTCGCTGGGCGTGCATGACGATGATCTGCTGGTCATGCGGCAGGCTCACGCCCCGCCTTCCAATTCCGCCGGAATAGTCGTCGATGAGACGGAAGGCGCGATCGACCGACGAGAGCGGCGGACCCGACAAGGCCCGCTGGATCTCGTTGATCTTCCCCAGCGCCTCGGCCTCGTTTCGCATCAGAGTGAGCGCCGGCTCGATGTCGCGCAGGTGTTGCCGCGCGGCGGCATTGGCATCGGACACATCGCGTGCCGGCTGGGCGGCCGCGGTGATCGTCACAAGGATGAAGGCGGCGGAGATAAACAGTTTTCGCATGGCCATAGGACGGTACGTCCGGACGGAAGGTTTGTCTACCGCTGCGCTGCGCGCGTTGTCTGCGGCTTTGCCGCGTTGTCTGCGCTATCGCGCGTCTCTCACAGTTTGCTTGAAGCACTTGCGACTCCCTTCGTCGAGCGTCCTTCTCCCTCCGCGGTTTCTTGCGGGGGGAGAAGGTGCCGAAGGCGGATGAGGGGGGCGCTTTACGAAATATGCGCGATTTACCGACGCTGGTCCGAGAGCGCTCGAA
>JADGNY010000083.1 GCA_017883235.1 Thermoanaerobaculia bacterium
CCTTCTCCCCCAGCTGAAAAGCGCTGGGGGAGAAGGCTCTCGACGAGTAACAGGGTGCCGACGATTGCAGTGAGATCGTGAGTGTCAGGACACGGTCGCTGCAACCGTCCTCACCCGCCAATACGCCCGCATGCGATCACGCCACTGACTCGCCTCCTCGGCGAATACGAGCGTGGCCAGCGCGAGGGCCTTGCTCTCCAGCTCGTTGCGCCGGTTCTCGGCCAGATCGAGCAGATTGGTGAAGCGGTCCCGATCGAGAGAATCGCGCAGCAGGATCAGGTCGTGGTGCTCGCCGAGGAAGTCGGAGAGCTGCTTGATGGTGTCGGCGTACGGCTCGAGAAGATCGGGAGCCGCCCCGCTGAGAAGACGTACGTGATACCAGTGATCCTTGACCCGCCTGCGCAGCGTGTGGATATCGGCGGATGAATGGCTGACCATGGCCCGGTGGAAGGCGCGGCGCCCCGCGCGATAGGTTCGCTCCAATCCCCTCCCGATCGTGGCGAAACGATCGGGGATATCGGATCGAAGCGGTAGGCGCGTGCGTGCGGCCGACAGCAATTCCTCGGCAATCGCCGGCTGCGTCCCAAGCCGCCGGCTCTTGGCGCGGATGGAGCGCTTGGCTCGTCCGATATCCAGCCGGAGCGCGCGATCCTCAGTCCTCGTCCTCAGTTTCTCCAGCGTCTCGATCATGGCCTCGGCATCACGCGCGCCGGTCAGCGAATGCGCGGCGTCGCGCAGCCAGGTGTTCTCGACGACATAGTCGTCGCCGAGGTCCCGGCGAACGAGGCGCAGGAGCGCGCGTGCTTCCTTGATCCGCTTGCGGGCCTCGTGCACCTCGCCCGCGGCGAGATGCGCGCCGATCCGATCGAGCTGTTCGCCGTGGATTCTCCGGACCGCGTCCGGGATCGTCTCGCCGGGGAGAAACTGGTACGCCATCGGTCATCAGCCTACACCGCGTAGCCAAAAGGGCGCGAGTTGCGCAGAATGTACGCCGATGCTCCGGCCACCGCATCAGCGCTCGCGCGCGGCGCAACAGACGATCGCACGCAGCGACAGCGCGCGGACGATTCTGATCGCGCTGGCGGCGAATGTCGTGATCGCGGTTGCCAAGCTGGTCGCCGGACTGATGTCCGGGTCGACCGCGCTTCTCGCGGAATCGGCGCACTCGCTCGCCGATGCCACGAACGAGGTGCTCCTCGGCATTTCGCTGCGCCGTGCTTGCGCTCCCCCGGACGACCTTCATCCGCTGGGCCATGGGAGAGAGCGATTCCTCTGGGCATTCATGGCAGCGATCGCATCGTTCCTGATCGGCGGCTGCTTCTCCATCGGCATCGCCATTCACCAACTGACCCACGGCGGGACGACCGGACACATGACCGCCGCCTGGATCGTGCTGGCTGTCGCCTTCGCCGGTGACGGCATCTCGCTCGCGCAAAGCCTCCGGCAGGCGAAGAACGATGCCAAAGAGCGCGGACGCAACGTCTGGCGTCACCTGCTGCGTTCCAGCGAACCGACCGTGCGCGCCGTGGTGGTCGAAGACAGCGCGGCGTTGATCGGCCTCGTGATCGCCGCCGTGGGACTGCTGCTCAGCCATCAGTTGAGAAGCGGCCGTCCGGACGCGATCGCATCACTGCTCATCGGACTGCTCATGGCCGCCACCGCCTTCGGCCTGGCACGTCCGCTGGCCGACTTCCTGGTCGGCAAATCGCTGGCGCCGGAGTTCCTCGATCAGATTCGCGCCGTCATCGACTCCGATCAGGCGGTCGAGGAAACGCTCTCCCTGCAGGCTGTCTACATCGGGCCGGAGGAAGTCATCGTGGCCGCCAAAATCCGTCCATCGCCCGGGATGACGACCGAAGACCTCGGCCGCGCCATGGATAACCTCGATCACGCCCTTCGGGAAGCATCACCGTTCGTGGCGGACGTCTACATCGACGTGACGTTGCACCACGCGAACGACGGCGACGGGCGCGCGTAGGCCAGCACGGCCGGCAGCGCTGGTTGCCCAAGGCTCGGCCACCATCTTCGCTCTATCGTTCTGCCGCGCAGACTCCTGGCGGCGACCTGTTTCAGCTCTCCTCGATTTCGGGCAGGAGCTCCAGGATCTCGTCCGCGTCGCAGCCAAGCGCGATCGCCCTGTCCGCGATCAGTTGCGCTGCAAACCAGAAATGAACGTAGATTCCAAGCTGGAGCTCAGGATGCTGCTCCAACGCTTCGGCGAAGTCGATGAAGAGGTAGTTCGGCATGATTCGCATGAAGAGATTCTACGCCTGAGACCGTCGAAAGACACGGGAGTCGGGGGTCGGGGGTCGGAGCAACCTCACGCCGCCTGCGACACCCGACACCCGACAGGCGACTCCCGCCGGTTGATTTCCAACGCGGACCCCGCTACTATCGCCCGCACAGCAACATGTGCAGTACGAAAGGCTGGGTGCTCCCCGGCCTTTTTGTCTTTGCGTGAAACGGGAGGGAGGGGTTGTGATGATATCCGCGCAACAGATCGCCAGGCTTGCCAAACGGAGGAGTTGTCCGCGTTGCAGTCTCGAAAAGACGGAAGGGGCCGCGCTCTGCCGGCGCTGCCGGTTCAAACTGCCGGCGCACATGCGGCTGCCGCTGCAGGAGATCGCCACGCGTGACGAGGGAGTCGTCACCGGCGCCCTTCGCGCCGCCGCCAACTACTTCGAGATTCACTACAAGTCGATCCGCTTCTTCGGCGGCGGACGGGTGCGGTGAACGTCCGTTCGGTTCTGGCTAAATTGGACAACATGGTAAACATAGTGCCAAAATCGACACCATGGAATCTCGAACGAAACCGTCGCCCGTCACACGTCCAGCCTCAGACGTCAAGGGTCATTGGCGTGACATCGTCGATGAAGCCAATGCACATGGCGAAGTCGTTGTCACGAATTACAACCGCCCCGAGGTGGTCGTCGTTTCGATGGAGCGCTATGCAAAGCTCAGAAAAGACGCCACGGCTCGGGATCCACTCGCCGCACTACGGGCTGAGTTCGACCGTGAGCTTGCCGCATTCCGCCAGCCGAACGCGGGACGGAAGCTGCGAAAACTTTTTGCTGCGTCTCCGGCCGAAATCGCCAAAGCGGCGAATGCCGCCGCGCGCCGCAAGCGCTGATGCCTCTGGGGCGACGCGCATCGCCAGCTATCTTCGTGCTCGCCGGCGTCAATGGCGCGGGCAAGAGCTCGCTCGGCGGAGCCTTCTTCCGTGGCGGCGGACAAAATTACTTCAACCCGGATGAAGCGGCGAGGCACATCCGCAACACGAGCGGATGCTCACAAGACGAGGCAAATTCACTCGCGTGGGAGGAGGGAAAACGGCGGCTGGAGTCGGCGATCAACGGCCCATTCGACTACGCGTTCGAGTCAACCCTAGGCGGGAACACGATCCCCGCGCTGCTTGTCGAGGCAGCCACCACCGGCATCGAAGTCCTGGTCTGGTTTATCGGCCTTTCCAGTCCGGAGCAACATATCGCGCGCGTGCAAGCCCGCGTCGCCGCGGGCGGACACGACATCCCCGAGGAGACGATCCGCAGACGGTGGGAAACGTCACGGCGCAACATCATCGCGTTGATGCCGTATCTGACCGAGCTTAGAGTCTTCGATAACAGCGAGGATGGCAATCCGGCTGCCGGCACGATCCCGGCGCCGCGTCTACTCCTGCATTGGCGCCGCCATCGGATCGTCGCGCCGGGTCTCGTGGCTTTGCGAGCCACTCCGGAGTGGGCGAAGCCAATCATCGCCGGAGCGTTGAAGCTGCAGCGATCCGCTCGATGAAGGCAATGCCGAGGAACACGCGTCCGGCGCCCTGCCACGCATCGATGTGGCGACACGGCACCTCCTCGGAATGCGAGCGTGGTCGACAACACGACACAGTCGGTGTCGGTGGTCTCGCCAAGGTAAGGGAGAGACAAGTTGTCGGTTGTCGGTTGTCCCGTTGTCACAGGAAGGTGCTTCTTCTGACCACCGATAACCGACAACCGATAACCAGTGTCCTTAACACCCAACCAACCCGCGCTATGGCAGTTGATAAAGCGAGATCGACTTCCCTACGCGTTGCAGAGGTTTGTCCGGAAGCCAGCGCCAACCACCGTCGACTTCGCTCATTCGCCGCCCGTGATCGCTGATGGCAAGCCATCCATGCAACGGCAGGGCCGGATTGGCGGAGTAGACCTCGGGATATCCGAGCGCGGCGTAGTCCGCCGGCCCTATCAGCGACAATCCGATGCGTGTGATCTTGCGCTTGCGGATGACCGTGCGCAGGCGCAGTGCATCCTGTCCCCAATCGAGATTACTGTCGATCAGGTAGCGCGACGGTTCGCGCCCGGCGAGCACGTTGAAATAGGGAAAATAGTCGGGATGCGCACCCAGCGAAACGCCGGCGTGAAGAACGAGCAGGGCAATCACAATCCCTTTCCCGGCGCGGCCGCGCCGGCTCATCGCCAGCACGCCGGCCGCCGACGCAACCGCGAACGGAACGAAGAACGGCAGCAGGTAGCGCACGCCGATATCGAGCTTGCTGGTCATGGCGATGGCCACGATCGACAGCGCCGCCGCGGAGAACTCGAGGCAGGGTCCACGCAGGTCGCGCTCACGGCGCGTGAGCAAGAGCCCCGCGAGGAACAATGCCAGTGCGGCGAGAGAGATCTTCAACAGCAGCGCAAACGGGAAGTACCACCACCAGCCGCTCTTCCCGGAATGGCCCCACAGATAGGTGTTCATTCCGGTGGCGTCGATCATCCTCAAGTTCGCGATTCCGATGAGGAAGTCGGGCGCGGGAATACGCGTCGCGGGATCGAGACGCGCCACCATCGAGCCGATCCTCGGGCCAAACGCCTCCCGCCACGGCGCGAGATCACCGAGCGGACGAAGCGTGAAACCGTAGCCAGCCCAGACGATGAAGAGCGTGACCACCGCCGAGGGAACCATCGCCAGACTGGCGCGTGCGATTTGCCGGCGCAGCTCACGGTCTTGAATGACACGCAGCGTCGCAATGGCGATGCACGCCACCGGAACATCGACGATAGAGCTGAATTTGCAGAGGATGCTGAAACCGAACGCGGCGCCGAACAACAGCGTACGCGACAAATCCGGCGCGCGTAGCCAGCGAAGAAATGCGATCAGCGCGACGCCGGTGCCCGCGACACCGGCAGCATCGGTTGTGGCAAGTCCCGAATATCCGAGGACGATTGGTTCCGTCGTAAAGAGAAAGAGCGCGATCAGGGCGCCGGCATCACCAAGCGCTCCTCGCGCCAGGATCCAGACAGTCCACGCGGCGAGAGCGAAAAAGAGAAGATTGCCGGAGCGCGCGAGAACCAGGTTACGCTCATATTTTCCGCTTCCATAGAAAACGCTGTGCAGCCCGGCGATGAATCCTCCCTCCGGGTTGTAGGACATCCCGCCAAGCCATGGCGCGGCAGAGAGGATGATCCGCGGCAACGGCGGGTTCTCGCGCTGTACTTGATACCGATGGAGCTGAATGAGCTCCAGTCCCGCGCCAATATGCGTCGCTTCGTCGTTGGTGGCAGAGAAGACGCGGAACGTCATCGCCACCCGAATCAAGGCAAACGCGATCAGCAGGAGAACGATCAGCCGCGGCCGAAGAATCATCATCACTGCCCTGATCTCCGTTCGCGATTGGCGCGAATGTCGTCGCCGGTTCTGGCCCTACCTCCCCAACTCGTACAGATACTCCACGAACGACATCACCGCCCCGTCGAAGCCTTGCACGTTGGGGGTCGACGACTCGATCACGTAGTACTCGTCGGGAGCATGCGCGCCGCTGCCGTGGCCGAGGCCGAAGTGGCCGGCGGAGAGGCTGAGGGGGGCGTTGGTGAAGACGTAGCCGGGATAGGAGCCGGCGTTGCGCGGCCAGAGGACGGGATCGATGCCGGCGCGTTTCAGGACCGCCACCTGCGACTGGATCAGCGGCGCAGTCGATGCGGTCCCCGTCGGATCGTAGCCGCCGGTGACGTTCACTTCGATGTCGCCGAAACCGTGCTTGGCGAGGTGCGCTTTCAGCGCCGCCACGGCGTCGTTCATCTTCATGTCGGGCACGAGGCGCATGTCGATCTTGGCGATTGCCCGATGGGCTAGGATGGTCTTTCCGCCCGGGCCGGTGTAGCCGCCCACCAGCCCCTCGATGTTCACCGTCGGCTGCGACTCCAGGCGCTCGTTGGCCTGCTCCCACGGCAGATCGTCGATCCAATGCTGCACGCCGAGCGACTTCTTCGACTGTGCTTCGCTCCGCCGCTTCGAGGCCTCGGCGATCATCGCTTTCTCGTCCGCGTTGATCGGCCGCGGCTTCGGGTAGCCGTCGATGGTGATGGTGTTGCCGTCGGCCGACACGAGCGTGTCGAGCGCCTTGACCAGATGCCAGGCCGGGCTGTCGACCATCGCTTTGAGCGATGAATGGATGTCCTTGGCCGGACCGCGTCCCCACTTCTCGCCGCTCGATACCAGCTCGAGCTCGACGACGCCCTTCGCGCCGAGGCTGACGGTCACGATGCCGTCGAGATCCTGTGACGCTGCCGGCATGAACACGCCGACGGTCTTCCGAAACGCTGCTTCCACCTCGGGGCGATGGACGAGCTGGCCGATGTGCGGCGAGCCGATCTCCTCCTCCCCCTCGGCGATCAGGACCAGATTCACCGGCATCTTCTTCCCCGCGCCGCGGATGGCATGTAGCGCCGCGAGAAAGGCCGATTCCGGCCCCTTCTGATTGACCGCGCCGCGGCCGACGATGGCCTTGCCGATGCCCGGCTTGTCGACCAGCTTCGCCTCCAGCGGCGGTGAGGTCCACTCGGCGGGGTCGAACTGCTTCACGTCATACATGAAATACAGACCGACAGTCTTGGCCGCGCCGGCATCGAGCGTGGCGAAGACGCCGGGCTTGCCGTCCGTGTTGATGACGGCCGCCTGCTGGAAGCCGGCATCGAGCGCCAGCCTGGCCATGTACTCCGCCCCCGCCGGATAGTTGCGATTCTCGGCGGCGATCGACGGAAGGGCGATCCAATCCTGCAACCGCTTGACCGCTTCATCGTGGCGCTTCGTGATCTCGCGGCGGATGTCGCCGAGGTCATCGGCGATGGCGTTGGAGGTGATGAAAATCGCCAGTGCGGCGATGACGGTACGTGAGAGATTCCGTTTCATAGTGCGCTCCCTTCGGCCTGGACGTTCGAGACCACGGATGTTACCGCAACCGCCTCTTTGGGCAGATTTCGCTCACGCCAGAGAAGGTAGATCGCCGGATAGACGAGGACACGATCGCCGGAGCGGCGGCGATCGTGCATCGTGATCTGATTCGAAGGACAAAGAGGTAACTACATGCGAACTGGCGGTAACCGACGTTTCACGCGGTGGAAAGCAATCATTCTCGGTGGGCTTCTGTGTGCATCCATACCGGGAACGCTCCGGGCACAGATGAACATGGGTCCCTATTTCACCGCGATCAATTACCCGCTCAAAAAACACTCCGTAATGTTGATGGCGCTGCCTGACCTTCAGAATGCGCGATTCGGTCCCAACTTCGCGACCGGCATGCTCATGGCGGAGTACGGCATTACCGACCGCTGGACGGCCGGTGTCATGGCCGAGGGACAAAAGATTTCAGGTTTGCCCGCCACCTACGGCGGCACGCGGCTCAACACCTACATCCATCTGTTCCGCGACGACCGGTGGCTGAACCTGACCTTGTACGGGGAATTCGAGAATCTCAACGGCGCCGCATTGTACAAAATGGAAGTGGCCGGCTTCGGCCCCGAGGACCTGACCGAGCCGCTCGCGGACGCTCGTCGAACTCCGGTGCGGACCTTCGAACAGCGCGTGATCCTTTACCACGATTGGCATCGGCTCAATGCCACGTTCAATTTCATCCGGGAGACTGCGCTTCAAGGGGATCGTGTCAGCGACTACGGCTACGCTCTCGGAGTATTCGTCAAGCCGCCGGCAGTCATGAGCGGATCGGACGCTGGAATGGCCGGGATGACGGCTATGCCCGCAACTCCGGCGATTTCGATGAATCGCTTTGGTTACGGCGTGGAGATGATTGGAGCGCTGGGAGATGAGAAGCAATTCGGGCTCCACCGAAACTCCCAGCAACACTACATCGGTACCGTGTTCACATATGACCTCTCTCCCCGCTGGTCCGTGCGCGTGGAGCCCGCGTTCGGACTCTCGAAGGTCAGTGATCCTTTCATGTTACGCACGGGCGTGGCGTACACATTCGGCCGCACGGGTGCCGGGAAGGATGACGGCCATGCTCGCATGTGAACGGCCGGCAGCGTGGTCTCGAGCCAAACGATACCGTCGCTCGAACGCTGCGTGACACAAGGCACGTTTCACGAACGTGAAGATTCGGTTCGATCGAAGAGATTTTGCGCGATGGCTGACCTTCGTGCTGACGACAGCCGCGCTGCACTTCGTCTGGGAGATGGGGCAGGGCCGCCGGTTCGCATCCATGGCCCCGCTTTCGTTCTGGCGCGCCACTCTCCTGTGCGCCCGCGCCACGGCCGGTGATGTGGTGATCACTGCGGTCGCTTTCGCAATCGCCGCGGCAGCGGCGAGAAATGCTCGCTGGCCCGCGGAGAGGCGCCAGGCATTCCTGCCGATCGCAATCTTCATCGCTCTTGGCCTCGCGTTCACTGTGGCCTATGAGATTCACGCCATCGCCATCGGACAGTGGTCGTACGCCAAGACGATGCCGACCATCGCGGGGGTTGGCGTCCTCCCGATTCTGCAGTGGTTGGTGATTCCGATCGCGGAGCTCGCCGTGTTCCGGTTTCTCTGGCGGTCGCGGGTCTAATGGGATGTAGCTCCCGGAACGAGCGCTTCGCCGAGCTTCGTTCCGGGGCAAGGGTCAGCGTTGGTGTTCCGCGGCGGGCGGCACTGGAGCTTTTTCGCTTTTCATCATCGGGCAGGTGGACATCGAGTCTGCCATCCCTTTCATTGCGCCGCTCTTCATATGCTCCATCATGTGCTCCATCATCTTCGGCTGCATGTCCATCATCTGCTTCGCCATCATGGAGCGCTGGGCCACGAGCTCATTGATGACCGCTGCAGTCTTGTCAATCTTGGCTGAGCCCTTCGCTTTGTTCATGTCATCGACGAGCCCCTGAAGCTTTGAATCCATTTCGGCCATGTGCTTCTGCATGGCCTCGTGGTCCTGCATCATCGCCGCGCAATCGGGCATCATTGCAGGTTTCTGAGCGTCGGGCATCTGAGCGAAGAGTGCGGGTACACAGAGGAGTACCAAGGCGAATCCAACGATCATTCGTTTCATCATGAGCTCCAATTTCCGTTAGCGGCGCGCGGAATTGCACACCGCTTATTCGTATCACAGACTGGTCAGGGTTTCCGGCGATGTTACGGGCCACCAGCTCCTTTCCGTAGAAGCTTCACGATGACGATCACCAGAATGACCACGAGCAGCGTGCCGACGATTGTCCAGACCGACGTTGACCCCGTCCAGTTGCCCATCATGCCGTTCATGGCATACCTACCTGCACGTATTGATCCGAGCCTGTTCTTGCGGCGTCACGGTTCGCTGTGATGACGCGCCGATGCTCGGGAGGTGGCAGGCTGCGTTCGCGCCAGAGAAGGTAGATCGCCGGATAGACGAGCAACTCCATCAGGAACGACGTGAAGAGACCGCCGATCATAGGGGCGGCGATGCGCTTCATGACGTCCGCGCCCGCCCCAGTCGACCACATGATCGGGACGAGACCGAAGAAGGCGCAGGCGACGGTCATCACCTTCGGGCGCACGCGCTGGACCGCACCATGAAGGATGGCTTCGTTCAGATCCTCGTGCGTGTTCAGCGTTCCGGCAGCCACACGCTCGTCGTGCGCAAGATCGAGATACAGCAGCATGAAGATGCCTGTCTCGGCGTCGAGGCCAAGGAGCGCGATCAGCCCGACCCAGACGGCGATGGACATGTTGTACCCGAGGGCATAGAGGAGCCAGATCGCACCAACCGCCGAGAAAGGGACTGCCAGCAGAACGATGGCGGTCTTGGCGAATGACTTCGTATTCAAGAAGATGAGCATGAAGACGACGAAGAGTGTCAGTGGGACCACGACCTTCATCTTCTCCTTCACCCGGGCCATCGATTCGTATTGACCGCTCCAGGCCAGGAGATACCCCGGCTTGAGTTTCAGCTCGGCGTCGACGGCCTTCTTGGCCTCCTCGACGTAACTGCCGATGTCGCGCTTCTCGGAATCGATGTCGACGTAGACATAGCCCGACAAATGTCCGTCCTCATCGCGGATCATCGACGGCCCCTCCACCAGCTTGATCGTGGCGAGCTGGCTGAGCGGAATCTGACCGCCGCCCATCGTCGACACCAGCGTGCGGGAAAGGTTGTCGACGTCATCGCGCAACTCGCGCGGGTAGCGGATGTTGATCGGATAGCGCTCCCGTCCTTCCACCGTCGTGGAGACGTTATCGCCGCCGATGGCGGTCATGATCACTTCCTGCACTTCACCGATGGTCAGTCCATGCCGCGCGATCTCCTCGCGGTTGAGGTCAAAATCGACGAAGTAGCCACCTGCAACACGCTCACCGAAGACGCTGCGGGTTCCGGGAATCTTCTGCAGGATGCCCTCGAGGTGTTGACCGATCTTCTCGATCTCAGCGAGGTCCGATCCGAAGATCTTCACGCCGACCGGAGTGCGAATGCCGGTCGTGAGCATGTCGATGCGGTTCTTGATCGGCATCGACCATGCGTTAGTCTGCCCCGGCAGCGTCAGTCTGGCGTTCATCTCGTTCACGAGCTCGTCCCAGGAAATCGTGTCCGGCCAGAAGGGCCGGAACAGCGGCTTCAGGAAGTCCGGCCAGTTCGAATACCACCTGGCCTTCGTGCGCCACGCGGTCTGTGGCTTGAGCACGACGATGGTCTCCATCATCGAGAAAGGCGCCGGATCCGTGGAGGTCTCGGCACGGCCGGCCTTACCGAATACGCGCTCGACTTCCGGGAACTCCTTCAGCAATTGATCCTGCCTCTGGAGCAGTCCCTCCGCTTGCGCGACCGAAATGCCCGGCAGCGTCGTGGGCATGTAGAGGAGGGAGCCTTCGTTCAGCGGCGGCATGAACTCGTGACCGAGCTTCAGGTAGACCGGAACCGTGAAGATCACGATCAGCACAGCGATGCCGATCACGGTTCGCGGATGCCGGAGGACCAGTTTCGCCGGGCGCGTGTAGAGCTTGAACAGGATCTTCGAGATGGGGTGCTTCTCCTCGGGATGGATCTTGCCAACGAGCACTGCGTTGAACAAACCAGAAACCAGAAACCAGAAACCAGAAGCGAGACGAGTCACGAGAACCCCGAAGCGGGAGGATCCACGTTTCTGGTTTCTGGTTTCTGGTTTCTGGTTTGGTCTTATGACCAGCATCATCATCGCGGGCGCCAGCGTGATCGCCAGGACCGCGGCAATGGCCATGGCGAAGTTCTTGGTGAATGCCAGCGGCCGGAACAGGCGTCCCTCTTGCGCGACTAGCGCGAAGATCGGCATGAAGGAGAGCGCGATGACGAGCAGTGAAAAGAAGCTCGGACGCCCGACCTCCTGAACCGCGTGAATCAGGAGCTCCTTGTAGTCACTCTTGCGGCCGCCGGCCTCCCACGCTTCCAGCTTCTTGTGCGCGTTCTCGACGACGACGACCGAAGCATCGACGAGAGCGCCTATGGCAATGGCGATCCCGCCGAGCGACATGATGTTCGCATTCAGCCCGAAGATCTTCATCGGGATGAAGGAGAGGATGACCGCGGCCGGGATGGTCACGATCGGGATCAGAGCGCTGGGAAAGTGCCAGAGAAAAATGATGATGATGAGCGAGACGATGATGATCTCGATCAGCAGCTCATGCTTCACCGTGGCGATCGAGCGCTCGATCAGCTCGGACCGGTCGTAGGTCGTAACGATCTTCACACCCTCGGGAAGCGTTTTCTCGATTTCGGCAAGGCGCTCCTTGACGCGGGTGATCACGGCGAGCGCGTCCTCGCTCTGGCGCATGATGACGATGCCGGCGGCCGTCTCTCCCTGACCATCGAGCTCGGCAACTCCGCGCCGTAGTTCGGGCCCGAGCTGAATGTTGGCCACATCCCGCAGCAGCACGGGCGTACCCCGTTCATCCGTCTTGACCACGATCTTCTCGAGATCGGCGACGTTCTTCACATAACCGCGGGCGCGAACCATGTACTCGGCTCCGCTCCACTCGACCAGCCGCGCGCCGACCTCGTTGTTCGATGCGCGCACGGCACTCATCACTTGCATGAGCGGGATTCGGTAGGCGGCCAGCTTGTTGGGGTCGACCGTAATCTGGTATTGCCGGACGAATCCCCCGAGCGAGGCAACCTCGGCGACGCCTGGCACGGCCTGAAGTTGATAGCGGATGGTCCAGTCCTGCAGAGAACGAAGATCCGCGAGCGAGTGCTTGCCGCTCTTGTCGACCAGTGCGTACTGAAAAACCCAACCGACGCCGGTGGCATCGGGCCCGAGCTCCGTCTTCACGCCCTGGGGCAGCGATGATTGCGTCTTCGAAAGATATTCGAGGACACGGCTGCGCGCCCAGTAGAGGTCCGTGCCCTCGTCAAAAATAACGTAGACGTACGAGTAACCGAAGTCGGAGAAGCCGCGGATGGCCTTGACCTTCGGCGCGCCGAGGAGCGAGGTGATGATCGGATACGTGACCTGGTCTTCGATGATGTCGGGGCTGCGGTCCCACTTCGAATAGATGATGACCTGCGTGTCGGAGAGGTCGGGCAACGCATCGAGCGCGATGTTTTTCATCGACCAGAGGCCGGCGAAGATGAGCCCGGACATGATGGTCAGGGTCATGAACCTGTTCGTGGCGCAGATGCGAATTAGTTTTTCAATCATGATCCGAAATCAGAAAGCAGAAGGCAGAAAGCAGAAATGCTCACCCTTCACCTTCCTCTCCATTTCTTAATCAGCGAGACGAGCAATTGACGGGCAATGACATCGCTCGTGCGATTCGTAGGCAAAGCGGCACACAGCCGTATAACCCGCAGCGAAAAATCACGAGTCCGATCCTTGAGGTCTTTCATTTCTGCTTTCTGCCTTCTGCCTTCTGCCTTTAGGGTTTCATCTGCGCCAATGCCGACTTAAGACGTGACTCCGAATCGATGAGGAAGTTCGCCTGTGTAACGACCTTTTCATTTGCCGCAAGGCCGCTGCGGACTTCGTAGAACTCGTCCTCCTTGGTTCCGACCGCAATCTCGCGCGGCTCGAACGTGCCGTCGTCTCTCACGACGAACACGACCGAGCGTGTACCGGTTTGGAGGACCGCGGAGTCAGGCACGACGATGACCCGCCGCTCCGGCTGCTGGATCACGACGTCGGCGAACATGTCGGGTTTGACCGCTCCGTCTGCGTTGTCGAGCTCGGTGCGCACTTTCACCGTGCGCGTCATCGGGTCGACGGTTGGTGCAATGAACGTGACCCGGCCGGTCCAGGTGCGGCCAGGAATGTGGGAAAGGGTTGTCGTCGTCGGCGCGCCCAGCCGGATGAACTGCAGCTCAGCCTCGTAAACGTCTGCCTGAATCCAGAGTCGATCGAGATTCGCGATCTCGAAGAGCGGCTCACCGGCCGTGACACGCGCGCCATCGACGGCGATCTTGTTGATGACATAGCCGTTCGTCGGCGAATTGATCGTGACGGACTTGCGCGCTGTGCCGGTGCGCTCCAACTCGCGGATCTCCGCGGGTGTGATGTCCCAAAGGAGGAGCCGCTGGCGTGCGGCGGCGAGGAGCGACGGCGCTTGCTTCGCGGCGCGCATCGCCAGCAGGTAATCCTGCTGCGTCGAGAGGAGGTCGGGGCTGTACACGGAGAAGAGCGGCTGCCCTTTTCGGATCTCCTGCCCGGTGACGTTCACATACAGCTTCTCGATATAGCCGTCGAACTTCGTCGTGATCTTGTAGAGGCGCGTTTCATCAGCAGTGACGCGGCCGACTGTCCGCACCAAACGTCCCAGAGATCGCATCTCGGTCATCCCGGTCTGCACTCCGATGAGTTGCCGCCGTTCGGCAGTGAGCTTGACGTTCGCGTAACCTGAGACGGTCGACGTCGCCGCGCCGCCTCCGTCCTCGTATACCGGCACGAGTTTCATGCCACAGTCGGGTGCGATGCCCGGCTTGTCCGATCTGTATGCGGGATGCATCGGATCGACCCAGTAGAGGATCTTCTTCTGGGCTGAGGGCTGCGTCGCCTGCGAGCCTGCCTCGTCATACACCGGCACGAGATCCATCCCGTCAGGCGCCTTCCCCGCCTTATCGAATTTGTGAGTCGGGTTCATCGCGTCGATCCAATAGAGGACCTTCTTCGCACCGACGCTCGTTGTGCTCGCGGCGGATGGTTTGGAGCTCGGGCGGGCGACCAGGACTACGACGAGTGCGATCGCAAGAAGAATCGTGAAAATCCAGGGAAGTTTTGTTCTCATGGTCATTACCTCATCGAAGTCTTGGAAGAAGCTGGAGCGGGCGCCCGTGAGCTCATGGCCGAGGCCGCGGCTCCCCCGCCGGAGGGTATCGAAGGGGCGCTCCCCATCGAAGTGGTCTGGAGTGATGCCTCGTCGATTGCCACGCGCCACTTCGCCGCTTCCGCGAGGCGGCCGAGATAGCTGGCGCGGTCGCTGTAGAGCGCGTTCACGGCATCGAAGACCGTGATGAACGGTACCTTGCCGTTCTGGTAGCTGCTGAGCGCCGACTCGTAGGAGAGCTGATCGAGCGGGCTGATCTTGTCGCGATACAGCAGCGCCACGTCGTTGGCCGCCTCGAGCTGCGCGAGACGCTCGCGCGTGCGCTGCTCCAGATCGCGGCGGATGACATCCGTCTCCGATGTCTGCCCGGCGACGCGCGCCTGCATTTCCGCGAGCTGGTTCTGCTGGCGCTTGTTGGCCCACACCGGCAACGAAACGCCGACACCGACCTGCCACATCGGCCCCATGGCGAAGTTGCCGCGATACATCGAGCCGCCGCTCACCACAAAGTCGGGGAGGAAGTTCTTCCTGGCCAGCTCGACGCGCAGCCGTCCGGTTTCGATCCCCTGACGCACCGCGGCGGCTTCGGGGCTTCGCGCAATTGCGCTCGACACGACGTCTGCCGCGGCAGGAATCGGGACGACGAATGGAAGTTCGCCGGGACTATCCAGCGGTGCATCCTGCGGCCGGCCGAGGAGCCCATTGATCTCCGCCAGGCGGCCGGCGATGACGGCTCGCTGCGTTGCCTTCAGCTCATCGATCCGCGCCAGCTCGATCTGTGCGCGGAGGACGTCCTGCTGCACCGCGAGTCCCGCCACGTACCGATCGCGCGCGGTCGATTCGATCTGTTGCGCGGTGGTGCGGCGCTCCTCGATCAGGCGATCGAGTGCCCGGGCCAATACCAGGTCGTACCAGGCGTTGCGAATCCGCGCCTCGATCGTCAGTCCGGTCCGGTTCAACGTCCCCACTTCGATCTCGCGCGCTTCGCTGGCGATGGCCTTGCCCGCCAACGCCAGCTTCCCGGGCCACGGAAGCGGCTGACTCAGCATCAGTCCGATGAATGATCCTTCCGCGTTGCCCAGTGAGATCGAGCGCCCATCGTTCTGATAGACGAACGATGCGCTCGGATCGGGCAGCGTCCGCGCCGGCTCGATGCGGCGCTGCGCCGCCTCGATCGCCGCGCGCGCTTCGACGACTTCCGGCGCGCTCCTCAGCCCCTCGGCCACCAACCGGTCGGCGACCGGATCGGCCGGCGCAAGCCGCACCGTCTGCGCGATGGCAACGGAGGCGGTGAGCAGCAACAAGAATGCGGCGAAGCCGCAACTCAATAGTCGTAACGAAGGCGTTCTATGATGCTTGAGGTTTAGCCCGCATTCTTCGCCGTCTGCTTGAACGTCTTTCCACTCCGTTTCGTCGAGAGCCCTTCTCCCCCCGCGGTTTTTTGCGGGGGGAGAAGGTGCCGAAGGCGGATGAGGGGGGCGTATACGTGATAGGTGCGATCTACCGACATTCTGCTCGAGCGCAAACGACATCCACGTGAAACGCCCCCTCATCCGCCTGTCGGCACCTTCTCCCCCGCAAGAAACCGCGGGGGAGAAGGGCTCTCGACGTGACTGGGTCCCGGCGATTCCGCTCAGCGTGAACACAATGTGGGCAAAAACATACCTCGGGGTCAGCACTTCGGATCTCCTCATGCGCGACAAGACAGAGGTCGCGCCAGCGTTCGGGTGGGAACGTCAGCGGGAGGAGCGCCGGATCAGATGCGGAATTGTTCGTTGAGGAGAGTCGGAGGAGGGGGAGAGAATCCGTCTGCCAAGTGATCGTTCGATGCGATGACGATCGAAACCTTCACCGGTACCGCCGCCACACTCGCAACCGCCGGGCCCGTTCCGGCCTTCAGGGAAGGAACGGCGGTGAGGGTGGCCTCATTGTCATGACTGCGATTCTGCCTCGACATCGTGCAGCTTCCGGCGCAGCACGGCATCGACGCCTGCATCGCCGTCGTCGTGCAGATCGGCTGAACGACGCAGCAGATCATCGCCACCGGCAGCGTCCCGACGAAAAGCATCAGTGCCACAGTCGTGGCCAGACGCTTTGCGATCGATGTGGCGAGTGGATGCACGGTTCTACGAACTCCTGCGGCAGTATCGGCATTCCGATGACCCGAGGGCCGTGCGCGCAAACACCGAGCTGATGTGACACGCATCACCCAACGCGAGACCGCGCAACCGCTGCTATCATCCCCCCTTCGCACGTCCATCCCAGTCCGATAGGAATTCTCATGACCGCATCCCTCCGGCGGGCGCTTATTCGCGCCGCGTTCTTTACAACCATCCTCACCTGTACAGCTCCCCTTCTCGCCCAGACCGCCTTCGATGGTCCGCCGTTCAGCGCCGATCCGAAGGCGTTGCTGGCCGCGGCGCAGAAGGTCGACGCCAAAGACCTCAACATCCTCTATCTGCTCGACGAAGAGACGATCTCGTTTGAACCGGACGGCCGCGCGAAGTCGGTGTTCCGCGCCATCGAGTACATCGTCACGGAGGACGGTGTCGAGGGCGCCGGCACAGCGAGCGCGGCGTGGGCGCCGTGGTACGACGACAAGCCGGTCATCACCGCGCGCGTGATCACCAAAGACGGCACCGTCCATACCCTCGATCCAAAAGCGATCACCGAGTCCACCGCCGAGAAAGAGCAGGACATGTTCAGCGACCAGCGCGTGCTGCGTGCACCGCTGCCGGGCGTCGCCGCGGGAGCGATCGTCGAGAGAGTCATCACATTCGAGGGACGCAGCCCGATCGCGGGTGGCGGCAAGTACGGCCTGTTCCTGTTCGGCGGAAACGTCCCCTTCGAACGGCAGCGCCTCGTGCTCGACGCCGATGCTTCCAGCGCGCCGCGCATCGTGAACAAGTCTGGCTTCGAACCGGTCACGACCGAGCAGAACGGCCGCAAACGCGTTGCTTTCGAAAAGGGCCACACCGACGCCTTCGATAACGACGAGGAGTACCTCCCCTCGGACGAGTTGAATCTGCCGTATGTCGCCTTCGCTAACGGTTCCTCGTGGCATGACATCGCCCGGAACTACTCGGCTATCGTCGACAAACAGATCGCCGCGGATGGCGAACTGAAGAGCACCGTCGCCGGCGCGATCGGCAGCACCACCAACCGCACCGAGATCATCGACAGGCTGCTCGACATGGTCGAGAAAAACGTCCGCTATGCCGGGGTCGAAGTCGGCGACGGCTCGATCGTGCCGCGGCCGCCGAAGAGCGTGCTGCAGAAGAAGTACGGCGACTGCAAGGACAAAGCGACGCTGCTGGTGGCCTTGCTGCGAACGGCCGGCCTTTCCGCACACGTGGCACTGCTCGACGCTGGTTCCGGATTCGACGTCATCGCCGGCCTGCCGGGGGTCGATCACTTCGACCATGCCATCGTCGTCGTCGACGGCGCGGCCGAGGGGCAGCCGGCGCTGTGGATCGATCCGACCGACGAATTCGCGCGGGCGGGCCAGTTGCCTCCTGAGGATCAGGGACGGATGGCGCTGATCGCCGCCGACGCGACGGCCGCGCTCATGCGCACACCCGAGGCGACATCGGAGGCCAATCGCGCCATCCGAACCCGCGTCGTCACGCTGCCGGAAGAAGGAAAGGCGCACATCGTCGCCACGGCCGAGGGAACGTGGGCCGAGGAGGCCCGGTCACGCCGTGCCTACGCCACCAGCTCGAAGAAGGACTTCCGGGAGGCGATGGAGAAGATCGTGATCGACTACTACGTCGCGTCGAAGATGGACAGCATGGAGACCGGCGAACCGCACGACCTCACGAAGCCGTTCCGCATCACCGTGCAGGTGTCGAATTCGAAGAACGGCGTGGTGACGGCCGGCGACGGCGACGTTGTGATTATGATCCACGACCTCGTTACGCTCGTGCCAGAAGTCCTGCACGATTACGAAGAGAAGACCGCGGAGGCGAAACAGGCCAAGCCGGAGAAGAAGCGGATCCATGACTTCGTCTTTCCGCGTGCCGTCACCGAGGAGCGGCGGTATCGAATCATCCCGGCGGCCGGATTCGTGGCCCGCACGCTCCCGAACAGCGAAACGACCAGGCTCGGCACGACCACGCTGACCAAAGAGTATTCCACCGACAGTGACGGCGCCGTCATCGCCAGGATCGTCTTCGACAGCGGAAAACGGCGGATCACGCCGGCCGAGTTCGAGGAGACGCGTGTGGCGCTGAGCAAGCTGTCGCATTCCGAGGGAGTGCGCATCGGATTCAACTCTCTCGGGCAAGCCAAACTCAACGCCGGCGACGTCGGCGCGGCGCTCACGGAATTCCGCAAGCTGGCCGTGCTGCATCCGAAGGAGGCCCAACACCATATCGAGCTGGCACGCGCCCTCCTGGCCGGGGGTCTTGGCGACGCGGCACGCGACGAGGCCAGGCGTGCCGTGACCATCGAGCCGTCAAACGCGAAAGCCTACGCGATGCTGGCGACGGTTCTGGAGAACGATCTCCTGGGGCGCTACCAGCGCCAGGGCTGCGATCTTCCCGGCGCCATCGCCGCGCTGCGCAAGGCCAAAGAACTCGATCCGACCGACGCCCGAGTCCGCGCACGGCTTGCCGAGCTTCTCACGTTCGGGGATGGAGCGTTCAAGTTCGAACGCAACGCCCATCTGACCGAGGCCATCGACGAGTACAAGTCGTTGCTCAAGGACCTCGGCAAGGATGCGCAAAAATATTCGCCTCCTCTCATGCTCGCTCTTGCACACGCCGGCCGCTGGGACGAAGTGAAGGAATTGGTCAAGACGGAGACCGACGTCCGCCAGCGCGATCTCTTCAAAATCATGTCGGCGATAGTTACGGATGGCTCTGCTGCCGGCCTCCGGGAGCTCGGCGCATTCGACGACGCCAAGCGCAAGGAGTATGGCGCCGTGGTTGGCGGCGCGCTGATGGCTCTGCGCCGCTACAGCAATGCCGCCGATCTGCTCGAGGCCGCATCCAAAGGAACTCCGAAGGCGGGGCAGACGCTCGCGCTCGTGCAAGTGCTTCGCACGGCCCGGCCGTACGAGAAGACGCTCGACGACAAATCGTTCAAGGCGCTGACCGTGAAGATCATGGAAGCGATCTTCCTGAACGATACGAGCCGGCTCAAGTCCCTGCTCGTACCGGAGGTCGCCGATTCGGATTTTACTGGCCGGCAACTACGTATCTCGCTTCACGCGATGGGCGGCAATGCAAACATCGGCCCGAGTGTGTTGATCGATCTCTTCAACGCCGGCGTGGAAGTGCAGCAGGACGGCAGCGATGAGATCGGATACCGCCTGCGCCTTCGCTCGACGTCAGGCCTCAGTGCCCCGAGTGTTACCTACTATGTGCAGCGGCGCGATGGCCGCTACCTCCTGGCGGCGTTGAGCAACTCACCAGACATGATCGGCGCTTCCGCGCTGAAGCTGGCCAATGACGGCAAGACCGAAGCCGCGCGCACATGGCTGAACTGGGCGCGTGAAACGATCGCCGCGGGCGGTGGCGACGACCCGCTCGCCGGTCCACCCTTTGCCCGGCTCTGGCAAAAGGAAAAACCGGTGGCCTCGCTGGACGAGATCCGGCTCGCGGCGGCCGCGTTGATGTCCTCGAAAACACACGCGAAGGATGGTGTTCCCGTGCTCATCGCCCTGCGCGACAAAGCACCGACGGATGACGCCAAAACCGCCGTCGATGTCGCAATCGTTGCTGACTACATCATCCTCGACGATTGGAACAAGAGCATTCCGATCGCGGAACGTCTGTCAAAAGCGAATCCCGATTCCGGATTTGCCTTCTCCACATGGATCACCGCCCTGGTGCAGACAGGCAAGCACGAGGAGGCGCAAGCGATCGCGAAGGAACGTCTTGCACGGCTGCCCAAAGATGAATACGCGATGCGCGCCATGGCGCGCATCTACGCCAGCAAGGGCGACTACGACGCTGCCGTCACCTGGGCGCGGCGCACGGTCGACGAAGTCAACCCGACCACGAGCGATTACAACGAGGCGGCCTGGATGGCGCTCTTTACCGGCAAGGGGCTCGACCGCGCCATCGACGACGCACGCCGCGCCACCGCGGACGAGGCGCATGCCAGCTACGGCAGCCTGCACACCCTGGCCGCGCTCTACGCGGAGAGCGGAAAAAGCGTCGAAGCCCGGCAGACGCTCCTCACAGGCATGGACAGGAAGGCCACCGACGAACCCGGCAGCGACGATTGGTTCGTCCTCGGCCGCATCGCCGAGAACTACGGCGTCCGCGACGCCGCCCTGGCCGCCTACAAGCGGGTGGAAAAAGGCGAGCTGACGGGAACGAGTACATGGGAGCTGACGCAGAAGCGGTTGGCGACGATGGCGGCGAAGTAGCCGCTCACCACAGCTCGTCGACCGGTTTGTATATGCCGTCCTTGGCGGAGGGGACGTACTCGAAGCCTCGGTGCAGTGGGTCGTCCGTGCGCACGGTCGTGTAGTCGATGCCGAGCGCTGAATAGATCGTGCAGACGATGTCCTCGGGCCGCACGTCGCGGTTGCCGCTCCACTGGTAATCGGTCACGTTGTTTCCGGTGGCGTCGGTCTTCCCGATTACCTGTCCGCCGCGAATCCCTGCACCCGCCCAGACACTGGACATCCTCAGATTGTGATCGCGTCCCTGCTGGTCATTCAGGGCACCGACCGTTCTGCCGAACTCCGCGAGGATGACCACGAGGGTTTCGTCCAGCAGCGTCTTGCCGGCGGCCGAGCCGGGCATCGACGCGAGATCCGTCATCAGTGCGCCGAATGCGGGATCGAACTCGGCGGCCTGCGTGTAGAGAGAGTTGACGCCGTTGGCCGGCTTGTCGTAAATCCCGCTATGGTGATCCCAGTTGCCGAACGTGGCCTGGACGAAGCGGGTTCCCTTGCCGGCCGCGACGAGATTGCGCGCCACGACCAGCGAATCGCCGAAACCCGAGCTGCCGTACTTCGTGTGCTCATCGGCGGAAAAGCTGAAGACGGCGTTGATGTTTGGCGCGTCCATCAATGTCTTGGACTGGTTGTAGAAGTCATCCATGTCCAGCGACTTCTTGGCCAATGCGCCGGTGGCGCGTTTGGTGTCGAGAACGTGCAGTTCGTTCCACCGGTCCAGAAATGTCGTTGCCCCATCCGGCGGTGTAATCGTCGGCAGTCCGGTCGCAGCCGGAGTGACCTGGAACGGCGCATACGTAGCCGGAAAGTAGCCGGACGACGGAATCCCCGCCGAATTCAAGGCGATGAATCCGGGGAGTACGTCGGTCACGGCACGCTTCGCCTGCGACTCGAGCGAGACGACGGAGCCGATATGAGGAGCGATGGCGCCGGTGGCGCCGCCCGGGTTCCGCGCAAGTTGGGCCCACGCCTGGCCGAGCGGGTGGACGGCCGCCCATGCCAACCCGCAACGGATGAACGCCAGCTTGCCGATCTGGGCCGCCGTGCTCGGCATGAGACCTTGAGGGAAGCGGACGTTTCCGCCGTCATAAGACGTCGGTGTGAAATCCGATGGCGTCCACGAGCCTTCCTTCAAATCCCAGGTGTCGATGTTGCTGGGTGCGCCGGGTAGAAAGATGAAGATGCAGTTTTTGGCAGTGTTGCGAAGGGTGACGCCCGGCGCGGTCTGGGCACGCAGAACCCGCGGATCGATGACGTCTAGAAAATAGGATGCCACGATGCTGGTGCCTGCGATTTTCAGGAAACGGCGGCGCGAGAACCCCTCACCCTGCAGCGGAAAGCCACTGGCCTTGTTGCAGGTGGGACATTCGATGGTGCTACGTGGAAGCTTCGGTCTCCGCATATGGGTCACTCGCCTGGCTCAGTCGAAGATGAACTCGAGATGATTGATGAGAATCCACTGAAGATTTTCCGTCTTCTGCTGCAGCAATCCGCTCTGCAGATAGCTGATCGCGGTCTGGCGCTCGGTCGCAGTGGGATAGCGCGAAAGGGTGTTGAGATAGAGCTGATCGGCGATCGTTCCCGGATCGCTGGTCGACGCAAGCAGCTTTGCCACGGTCGAGGCGGCATTCGACTTGTGAACGCGGTTGACGACGATGGTCTGGTCATTCATCAGCGACAGTGCCTGCGCGATCGAGGAATCGCTGGAGCGCGCGGTCTGATCGCGGTCGCCGCGTCCCAGCTCATCGAGGAACCGTCCATAGGCGTTGTTTCTCGACTCCGTCGTGTCCGGGAGCTGCATGGCCAGGGGCACCGTGCCGATGCCGCTGACGGTGTACGAGACAGGAACACTCGTGGCGCGAGCGATGGCGTCGAGCAGCATTTCCGCCTGCATGCGGTGCGGATAGTGGCGCGCGAAGTACGGCGTCCACGCCTCGTCCCACGTGCCGGATGTGTATTGCGACGAGAGCTGGTACGTATTCGAGCTCGCCATGATGCGCAGGATTGCGCGCACGCTGTATCCGGTGTTGATGAAGGCGGTGGTCAGGTCCTCGAGGAGCTGCGGATTCACCGGCTGGACGGTCTGCCCAGCCGGAAGATTGTTGGGATCGAGCCGATTGAGATCAAACGAATTCACCGGCTCCACCAGCCCCATCCCGAACATCTCTTTCCAGAGATAGTTCACCGTGGCGCGCGCGAATTGACGGTCGGCCGTGAGAATACGGGCGTAGGCCTGACGGTAAGGCTCGCCGGGACGGGGCGTTTCTCCGGTGAACAGATAGACAGGCGGGACCGAGGCCGGAGGACCAGGCGGGCAAACGCCGGCCGGAGTGGGCGCACACCGCGGCGTCTTGTTGCCGGAAACCGTGTTCAGCAGATATTGGCCGGTCGTATTGTCCGCAATGTCGTACTTGACCGCGTTGGCGTTATTCGGGTCGGCGCCCGTTATCCGTTTCACGGTCGTCCGCGCGAAGAAGGCGGCCATTCCCCAGAAGTCGTTTCGGGTCTTGTGTCTCAGATACTGATTGACGAGCTCCAGGTGGCCGAGACCGCCGTGACACGAAAGGCAGAGCAGCGACTGGCCGAGGAACTTGTCACCAGAATGCGCTGCCAGATTGTCGAGGGTGTCCTGCCCAGGACCGTTCGGCTGGATCTGCCGGACGACGTAGTCCGGAGTGCCGGCGGCGAAGCTGTCGCCGGCTCCCGTGATCAGTTCCCGGACCATCGCGTCATACGGTTTGGCGTCGTGAAACGACTGCTTGATCCAGGTGTAGTAGATGTTGCGGCCCTCGTAGAACTCCCGGACGTTCGTCGCCACCTGCACGTTCTGAACGAGGTCGCCGAACCACATGGTCCAGCGGTCGTTGAAGGCGTCGGAGGCCAGAAGCTGCTCGATGATCGTTGCCCGTTTGCTGGAGGTGGGATCGGCAACGAACGATTGGACGGCCGCCGCGGTGGGGATCTGACCGGTAAGGTCGAGCGTGACGCGCCGAAGAAACTCGGCGTCGGTCGATCGGCTCGTCGGTACGATTCCGTCCTGCGTCATCTTCCCGAAGACGTCGGTGTCGATGAAGTTCTGCGCGGGTGGCGGGAGAACAGCCCGGCGCCGTACGGAGGAGCCGGTAGCCGCCGTGCTTGGCGAGAGCAGCTCAGCGGTCACGGAAAGCTGGTGCCAGACGCTCTGCTGCTGGGTTCTCGGCGAGAGCGCTTGCAGGCCGCCGGCCGGGCACGCTTCCCGGGGTGATGCGGCGGCTGGTAACAGCATCGCAATTGCCGCAATGACGACGCGCGTGGTTCGCATGTGTCTTGGACGCTCGCGGCCAAAGGCCGTTTACAGCGCGGAGCGGATCCTTCACCAAAAGCTGCGGTGAATTGCCGGCAGCCTGTTACATCGAGAGTCAATAGCTTCCCTGTGGATCAATGCAACACCGGCCGGCGGCGGGGCGATTGGACGGTAATCGTCACGGTATTGCTGTCTGCTGCGCCGCACGAGTTCGCGGCGCGCGCATGGAATTGCGTCGTTTGCGTCAGCGGCGGACTGATGAAGATCTGGCCGGAGCCGATGGGATTCGCATTCGCACCCTGGAACCAGCTCACCGTGACGCCCTGGCCCGTATAATCGAGGCTGAGCTTGACGGTCGAGCCGGCCAATACTGTCTGATCCTTCAGCGAGCCGGTAACCTGCGGAGGGACGCAGGGGATGGTCACGATCACAACAGCGGCCTGACTGTTCGCCACCGGTGCACACTGGCCGGTTACTCTGACCCAGAACGACGTGGTGGTGGCCGGACTGACGACGATCGTCGCCGCCGTCGCCCCATTTACCGGCGTCGACACATCACCGCTCGCTCCGGTGAACCACTGATACGACAAAGGACTCGTGCCGGTCGCGGTTACCGAGAGCTGCGCCGCGTTGCCGCTGGTGATCGCCGAGCCGGCCGGCTGCACGGTGATCGACGGCGGCGTACACGCCGGCCCGCTTCCATAGACGGCACTCACAGCAGCGTTGTCCCATGCCTGGAGTTGCACGCTGAGGCCGACCGCAAGGATGTGATTCATGATCGCGTTGCTGCTGCAATCGAGCGTCGGATCACCCGAGCAAGAGGCGGTCAGGGTCCGATTCTGATCCGAGTGGCGGAAACCGAGCGTGTGGCCCAGCTCATGGACGATGCCGGCCTTGAAAATCGCGGAAGGGAGCTGGTTGGTAGTGCAGGCGCCGAGGCCCTGATTCATACTGACGTCGGCCTCCAGCGTCGTGGCGAACGTTTCACCATGAAAGACGTGCGTGCCGGCGCCGAAGTTCGCATGCGTCATACCGCCCATGCCCAGTGCTCCGCCGGATGTACAGTTGAACGGTTGCAGGCCGGCGGAGGTGAGATTCTTCTCGAACACGATGTTGTTCGTGCCGTCGGGGGCGTCCAGGAATCCGTTCGGATTGGCGATCTTGCCCGACAGGACGTACTTCGGCCCGCCTGCGTTCCAGATGCCGAATGCCTCGGTGATCTCGGCTGTCCCGCTGCCTTGCGGGCCCGTTTCCGAGTTCCCCTGATTCCAACCCACGGTCCCCGGAAAGACGTTCCACCGCGCGCCGATCCCGGAGCCATAAAAAAGCAGGTAGGAGGTGGCGGTGAATGCATTCACGGCCGCATGGATCGCTTCGCTCCTGACGTTTCCCTCCACGCTTGCGGCATTCTCGGCGAGATAGTCTTCGGCCGGATCCTCGCCGCCCACGACGCTGCGAACGTAATGGAGGAATGACTCCGCCAAACGATGCGGCTCCCGGTGAGGGCTGCCGTGGATGTCCCACCCCTCGATCTCCGATTCGTCCCGGACAAGCAATTCCTGTCCGTACGCGTCTCTCACGAAACGGAACGATCCGAGTTGAAGATCGCTGACCACGTATGTCCCATCCTCGCGTTGATAGAGAAGGAGGAGCATCCGCTCTCCGTCGACGAACGAGGGCACGCCGGGAATGAGCCGCGTTTCGCCTCCGAGAGTGCCGCCCGGCTCGTGGACCTGAATGACGCCGGCAGGGCTGCCTTTGATGGCCAATTCAACCGAGATGCTGGTGACCGTCTCGATGCCGAATGGCGAGGCCTCCACGTGTGATCCGAGCACGCGCCCGATGACGACCGCGCTCGCCCGCTCGATCTCAAACCGATCCGGCGGGACGACGTAGGTGACCGCAAAGGAGCGAACGGCAATCCCACAAACGAATACGGCAAGAGCCACTGCTCGCATTGGATGAGCTCCAGCATGCGTCGCGGAGAACCGAACGCGCGTAACGGGGGTCACAAAGCGTGCGTTATTGTTTCGCCCGGATGATCCAGTTCCTGGTTGGCTCGCGTTGTCGGTTATCGGTTGGCAGTGATTGCGATATGTCCTTCGGCAATTGGAAGTTACCTCAGCCTTTGACCAGCGCGCAGACAACCGATAACCGACAACCGACAACGCGCGACAACGCAGATCAGCGGATAACGACTTTCCCGCCCTTCATCACGAACGACACATGCGACAGCGCGTTGATGTCGCGCAACGGATCGCCATCGACCGCGATCAGATCCGCCTCGTAGCCGGCGGCAATCGTTCCGACGCGGTCGCCGAGGCCGAGCGACTCCGCGGCCAGTGACGTTGCCGAGGTGATCGCGTCGATCGGCTTCTGACCCCCGGTGGTAACGCGGTACTCGAGCTCCTGGAAGTTTCTGCCATGCGATCCCGCCACCGCGTCCGTTCCGAAGACGACCTTCAGCCGCGGCGTGGCCAGTGCAAGCTGGAACACATGCAGCGCCTTCGGCACCGCCAGCTTCATCTGCGCGAACCCCTCCTCGGTGTAGCTGCCGATGCCGAGGTAGTGGGACTTGTTCTCGAAATAGTTGCGGAAGACGAGGTCGATGTTCGGATCGAAATACGTCCCATGCTCCGCCATCAGATCGAGCTCCGTCTGCCCGATCAGCGCGCCGTGCTCGATCGAGGTGCATCCAGCAAGCACCGCCCGCCGCACGCTCTCCGGCCCATGCGCATGCACGGCCACGCGAAGGTGCAGCTTCTTCGCCTCGCCGCAGATCGCATCCATCTGCTCCTGCGACATCGTCGGCGCCCCGCCGTTACGGATGCTCTGCGAGGCGAAGACCTTGACGACGTCCGCCCCTTCGCTCGCCAGCTTGTCGACCGCCGCCCGCATCGCCTCCGGCGACAGTTTGTCGTCGAAGATGGGCTCGATGGCGGTGAGGATGCGCGGCCCCGGCAACGTCCCCCGCGCGATGGCATCGCGCAGCGGCTTGTCGACCGGTGCACCGAGGGACTGGACGGTGGTGATGCCGCCCTCCAACGTGCGCATAGCATTCTCGGCCGCGTAGAGGACAGACTCCTGCGGCGTCTCGTTGCGATCGGTCTCATCGTCATGCGACCGGCCGTCTTTGGCGTCGAAGTGCCAGCCGATGTGGACGTGGGTGTCGATGCCGCCCGGCATGATGGTTTTATCGCCGAGGTCGATGGTGACGTTTTTCAGCGTCTTCGCATTCGGAACAATTCTCAGGATCTTCGATCCTTCGACGACTACCGCGGCATCCTCGGTGACATGGCCGCGCCCGTCGATGACGCGCGCGGCGCGGATGATGAGGGGTTGGGCGGTGAGGGTGGTGGCGATGAAGAGGAGAGGCAGGAGGAGAGGTTTCATGGACGTAGTTTAGGGGATAGACGCCGCTTAGCGTTATGCTGCATTGCGAAAAATAGCGAACCTAGAATCGATGCAACGTTAGGTGAGCCGTGATCGTCGAGATCACTTGAAGCTGAAGGACATTTATGGGAGTCACAATGAAAAACGTCGCACGCCGGGCAAAGGCGTACAAAGATCTCTCCTCCATCGCGTCACCCTCAGCATCGGAGGGCCTCAAAAACCCGCGCTCGATTCTGCTTCTTTGGTTCCTGCGCCACGTAATGGGCATCGACGACCTCGAGGCTTACGACTATATCTGCGACGGGAACGAGGACGAGGGTGTTGATGGACTCATCGTTGAGCCGCCCGCAGAGCCGGACGAGAAGGCCACGCTAGTTCTGCTTCAGTCGAAGTACCCTCAGAGCCCCAGCGCCGTGGGCGTCAATGCACTCAAACATTTCGTTGGAACGGCCTCGTCTTTCCAGACGGTATCTGGAATACAAAGTCTCTATGTAGGAAGCTTGGAGCCAGAACTTCGGGTTCTCATCGACCGCTACGATCTCAAACAGCGCGTTGACAGAAACGAACTAGCACAAAGGCTCATCTTCGTCACTGCGGGGTACCTTAATCCCAGGGCAAAAAGGTACGTGTCCGAGGTAAACGCGAAAGAAGGCACTGGATACCTCCGCGTATACGATCTCGACGATCTTGCGCCTATTGCGGCGGCTTTCCGCAAGCCGTCTATGGTGAGAGCAACAGAGAGCCTTGCCTGCGCCAAGACCGAGCGTTTTACTTCCACCACGTCCACAGGCAAGGTGGTGATCGCTGCCATCAAGGCGGCCAGATATCAACGTCGCCCGGAATCGATGACCGCACACTCTTCGATCTCAACGTTCGGCGGGAACTTCGGCGCAACCGTGTTCGACGGGCTCTGGAAAGCGCCATTCGTCGCCCAACCGATCACGGCAATTTCCTCGCATTTCACAACGGACTTACAGTGATTTGTGAGAGAATCGATGACTCTCATCCACAGAAGTTGTTGGTTGAAAATTTTTCAGTCGCTAATGGGGCGCAGTCGACTATCGCCTTCCACGAGTGTCGAGACGCGATAACCGACGATCTTCGAGTGGTGGTTAAGTTCGTCGAGGCAAAGCCGGAGCAACAACTTGCACGTGAAGTGGGAGTTCGCAGTAACAATCAGAACCCTGTTACTCCCCGGAACCTCAGGGCAAGGGACGGAATTCAACTCACACTCGAGGACCAGTTCAACCGCCTCTACCCCGCGCTCGTCTACGAGACGCGGCCCGATGCGACGACGTCGGTCGGCCCAACTGTGATCCAGAACGACTTCGCCGCTCAGTTACTTTGTGCTGTGTACAACAGACGTCCTTGGCTGGCGATCAAACGCACTGCTCTCTTCGAGAACGAGTTCTACTCCTTGGTCTTCACACGCGAGACGGCGGCCGACCACGTCGTGCTCGTTAACGAGATCGCTAACGCAGTGCAGGCAGCGAAGGCAAAGTTCCCGGAAACGTACCTTCGAACTTGGCAGCTTACTCGCCTGGTCGCCGTGTTTCTCGTGGGGGAGATACTCCGGGCCGACTCGGACGGTCTGCAGATAATCGCGGAGCCATCGCGCGTCAGAACGGCTCGAAGCAAGACGTTGGCGACCGTCAAGAACCGCGTCAGGTTCGCAGCGGCCGCCTTAGGAAGACGCCACGACAAACTGAAGAGTTCTACCACCTTGGATGACTTCAAGGTCGATTTCAAGCGCGAGGACGCGCTGCGAGATCTTGCGCAGTCTGCGCGGGAAACCTACGTCACATATCGAGCAGTAGAACTCGATTAGAGGATGGGGTGATTGTAGCGGTTTCGACGGCGCTCGGTCAGCGGATGGCCAAAGAGGAGCTGATGGCGGCGGCGATGCAGAAGTGGGAGCACGCCGTCATCGAGGAAGCGCTGGGAGAGGACGGGGCGTCGGTGCTGCCGTATGCGATCCATCTCGTGGAGTTGCGGGCGCGGGTGCCGCGGTATCAGCGGGAGATGTTGCAGGTACTGGCGCGGCAAGAGGGGACGTCGGTCGATGCGGTGTTGACGCGGGAGCTGGAAGATGTGGCGTCCGCGCATGCGGAGGAGTTGGCGGCGGCGATGCCGGAGCTGGCAATGGCGCTGGGGTGGCCGTAGCTTTGAAACGACGTGCGAGTCGCCCTCCTGCCCTCATCTGCGAACATCTGCGTCATCTGCGGATAAAACATCCATCCGCAGATAGCGCAGATGAACGCAGATAAAACCTACTCCAGCCCGCTGTATGGCCTGCTCTAAGCGCCAGCGAAGCCGGCGTGAGACCGTAGCCCCCGTCTTCAGGCGGGGGAAACAGGGTCCTCCCCAACGTTGGGTGTCCGCTTCAGCGGGCGACAGAAATCGCGCGGACGGCTCTCTTTCGCCCGCTCAAGCGGGCTCGCGAAATGGGAGGGGATCGCGGTTCCCCCGTCTGAAGACGGGGGCTACGGTCTTACGCCGGCTTCGCCGGCTGGGAGGACGGTGACCGGCTCTCTCCGGAGCGGGTTCGTTTCTCTGCGAAGCAACTTCTCGGCTCTTCTGAATAATTTTCCAGTTCTGCGGAGCTGACTTGTTGTTCCGCGGATCAAACCTCCTGTTCTGCGGATCAAACGTCTTGTTCTGCGAATCAACCGTTCTGTTCCGCGGATCAAACCTCCTGTTCCGCGGATCAAACGTCTTGTTCTGCGAATCAACCGTTCTGTTCCGTCGATCAAACCTCCTGTTCCGCGGATCAAACATCTTGTTCTGCGGATCAACCGTTCTGTTCCGTCGATCAAACCTCCTGTT
>JADGNY010000177.1 GCA_017883235.1 Thermoanaerobaculia bacterium
AATTTTCGATCTGAGGGATCAAACCGGTTGATCTGAAGGATCAAATTTTCGATCTGCGGGATCAAACCGGTTGATCTGAAGGATCAAATTTTCGATCTGCGGGATCAATCGTGTTGATCTGAAGGATCAAACTTTTGATCTGCGGGATCAAACGTGCTGTTCTGCGGATCAAACATGTTGATCTGCGGGATCAATCGTGCTGTTCTGCGGATCAAACATGTTGATCTGCGGGATCAAACGTGCTGTTCTGCGGATCAAACATGTCGATCTGCGGGATCAATCGTGCTGTTCTGCGGATCAAACATGTTGATCTGCGGGATCAATCGTGCTGTTCTGCGGATCAACCTTATTGTTCTGGGAAGCTGACTTTTTGCTCCGCGGAGCAACTCTTCTGCTCCGCGGAGCCGCAAGACTCCAAACATCTGCGGGTAACCCTCAGCGGCGAGACGCCGCCGAGCCAGCCGGCGAGACGCCGGCGCTCCGTCGCGCTACCGCGCTCAGTTCGCGGTCGTCCCTCCGCTCGAGCTGATGCCCGGCGTGACGTAGCTGCCGTCGCCGCTCACGTTATCGACGACGGATGCGTAGACGAAGATCGGATTGCCGCTGAGGAAATGAAGCGATGACGTGACCACGTCGCCGTTGATTCCGGTGATCAGCCCGCCGATCAGCGGGAGTTGCAGTTGCTGCCACGGATTCAGCGTCAGTGTGCGCGTGCCGATGACGGTGCCGTTGCCGTCGAGCAGTTCGAACGCCGCCGTCGAGGCGCTGTCGCTGGGGTTGAAGAAACCGACGTTCGTACGAGACGTGGGCGTACCGACCGGCGGCACGCTGACGATGTTCGAAAGCCCGACCAGCGTTCCATCGGTGAGCGACGAGGTTCGCGGCAACCCCGCCGCGTACTGGCCGAACGTCCCTGCGCCGGCCGCGGTCTGGTTGTTGTAGATGCGGGCATTCGCGAAGATGTTGTTGGCGGTGACCAGACGCAGCGCGCCGATGCCGTTGATCTGACCGTCAAATGCGCTGGCGCCAATGTCGCGATAGGTAGCCATCCCCCGGGGAAGGAGCGTCGCCCAGGCCACGAACTGCGCCGCCGCGCTCCCCGTCCCTGCCGGGAAAAACTGGATCATGACGTCGGCGTTGACGGCCCCGCCCTGAACCGAGTTGTTGTAGAGATTCAGATCGGTCATGAAGTTCGTATTGCCGGCGCCGTGGACGGAGCCTGCAACCGGAATGAAGATCTCGTGAGCCGGTTGCGGCGCGCCGGCAGCCGCGCAGGCGGCGCCCGAGTCGGGTGTTCTGACGATGACGCGAACGCCGCCCGGCAGCGATTGCAACGCCTGCGCGCGGGACGCCGCGATCTGGGTCGTTCCGGCGAAGCGTCCGGCGGTTCCGGTCAGATTGGTTCCGACGGTGATCGGACCGGTTCCGCCGAGGTTGTCGCCGATCTCCACGGTGAGTGTGTTACCCAGACCATTGGTGATGAGATCGTAGCGAAGCGTGTACGTCACGCCGCCGGTGTCGGGCGACGACGCCAGTACGAAGGTGCCAACGCCACTGGACGAACCATTTCCTCCGTTGCACAACCCGCTCGTGCCGGAGATCCTCCCGGCAAGGTAGACGGTATTCGCGCCGATGAGCGTGCCGCGCACGGCGCCCGCCGGGAATCCGGATGCATCGATGAGGAGATAGAAGTTCTGTGGATTGGCCAGGAGCTGATTGATCACACCCGGGTCGAGCGTGGCCGTCCCGTTGAAGTGGCCGTCCACGAACCCGTTATTCACGTCGCTGAACGTCTTAATGGCCGCGCCGTTCGTGCCGGGAGCCCCTACGAACAAGGTCACGCCGGTGATGTTGGTCAGGCCGAGGGTGGTGACATCGAGCGTCCCCAGAACGCCGTTGATTGTCAGGGTGGCGGTGGCGAAACCGTTCGCCGAGGCCCCTCCGCCGATGACGCTGTTGCCGGTGAGCGCCGCGTGAAAGACAAGGGGCGTCTGCTGCGCGCCGAGAACGGGAACCACGAGGGCAACGGCCAACGCAACGAGGAGGTGTGTGCGCATCGGAAATCCTTCCTTCGAAATGCAACCCGTGCAAGTGTGAGGCCGGAAAAGTACACTCCCCGCAGTGTCTGAGCTGCGTCGTGACATCGGACTCTGGCGCGGCATCGCCCTGAACATGATCGACATGGTCGGGATCGGGCCGTTCATCACGATCCCTTTGATTCTGGCGGCCATGGGCGGCGGCCGGGGCATGCTGGCCTGGATCCTCGGCGGGCTCCTAGCCATCAGCGACGGCCTCGTCACCGCCGAGCTCTCGGCGGAGATCCCCGGCTCGGGCGGCTCGTACGTCTTTCTGCGCCACGCCTACGGGAAAGCCGGCCGGCTCATCTCATTCCTCTTCCTCTTCCAGATCCTCATCTCCGCGCCGCTGTCGATGGCGTCGGGCTGCATTGGATTCGCCAGCTACCTGAAGGTGGTCATCCCCGCGGCGGGCAATCACATCGGACTCAGCGCCACGGTGGTCTGCATCGTGACGATGCTGCTGCTCTTGCGCCGCATCGAATCGATCGGCAAGTTCTCCATCCTGCTCTGGGCCGGCGTGCTGGCGACGCTGGCCATCGTCATCGGCGCCGGCCTGCCGCACCTCAAGCTGGCCGCGTTCGAATTCTGGCGCGCGCCGCGGCTCGACGGCGGCATCGGCTACGCCGGCCTCGGCGCCGCGTTGATCTACGCGGTCTACGACTACCTCGGCTACTACAACATCTGCTACATCGGCGACGAAGTGCGCGAGCCGACGCGGACCATCCCCCGCGTGATCGTGATCTCCATCCTGACCATCGGCGCGATCTATCTGGTGATGAACGCCTGCCTGATCTCGGTCCTGCCGATGAAGGTGGCCATGACTTCCCCCTCGGTGGTCGCGGACTATCTGGCCGCGCTGCTCGGCAAGCGCGCCGCGCAATGGATCTCGATCCTGATCCTCTGGACCGCCTTCGCCTCGATCTTCTCGCTGATGCTCGGCTACTCGCGCATCCTGTATGCCGCCGCGCGCGACGGCAACTTCTTCGGCATCTTCGCCAAGCTGCACGCCACCGAGGCCTATCCGTACGTGTCGATCCTCTTTCTCGGATGCGTGGCCGCCGCCTTCTGTTCGCTGTCGCTGAAAAACGTCCTGCAGGCCATCCTCTCGATTCGGGCAGTGATCCCGTTCATGGCCCAGATCATCGGCGCGGTGATCCTGCGCCGCCGCGAGCCCGATCGCCCGCGTCCCTTCCGCATGTGGCTCTACCCTCTGCCGGCCATCGTCGCCCTCGGGCTGTGGAGCTACATCGTCATCTCGCCGCAGAAGGGGTTGCGCGTCGGCGGGCTGTACGTGATCGCGGCAGGGACGTTGTTTTATGTAGTGCGGGGGTGGCTGGAGAGGAGGAAGACCGCGTGATCGCCGCGGCACAGACAAGAGTGTCTGTGCCACATCGGCCCTCGCGATGTGAAAGTGACTGGGGCATATAGCAGCGGCTAATGTGGCACAGACACTCTTGTCTGTGCTTGTGAATCATCGCGGCATCCAAACATCACTCCGCACACGAAACACCGCCTCCTGGGCGAACCTCTTCCTGTACAGCGCGATGATGGCCGTGATCCGGCTCTCAACATCGCCGCTGCGCGGATGTACTACCTGCACGATGTGCGTCCGCTCGCGCTCGATCGCGTTGTGTTCATCACGCCATTGACCGGAGGCTTCCCACGTCGTCAGTCCGGAGGGGAAACGCGTGGTGATCTCCTCGGCGAGAAACTGCTGCCACTCGGCGTCGGTGACGGGGGCCGAGCCGTCCGGCTTCTGCGTCCCGAAGTAAAGCGTGTCCATCTGCTGCTGCTCGTAGACGGCCAGGCCCGCGCACGAGAGCGTCAGCAGAAGGAGAAGAGCGGCAGCGGTACGCACGGCCGATAGAATGCCACGCATGCGCCGCTTCGTCATCGCAATCAGCATTTCGCTCATAGCCGTCGCCGCCTCCGCGCAGCTCAGCGAGGCCGTCATCGACAAAGACCCCTCTGCGCGGCGTTCGTCGCATGGAAGGGTCGCAATCGTTTCGAAGAATCGCTCCAGCACGCCTAGGTTCTTAGCAACTCGGCTGCTCTTCCTCGCGCCCAGAAGCTCCACTCAGACCGAGGGGAGCAGCACCAGTTAGCGGGGAAGACCCCGCAAGCGATTGGTCAGCTCAGGCTTTGCTCTCTTCCGGTGTATAGTTCTCTTTAACCCTTTCCCGGTTTGGCGTAGCTTGGTTCGACGGAGAAAACACCATGCGAAATGCCTCAAGACTTGCGCTGTTCTCCTACCTTGCCTTGTGCTTTTGCGGTTGTGGCGAAAAAAGTGCCGGTGTGCCAGGCAGTCCGCGCGACACGTCGCCGGTCATCTCCATGATCTCGGACGCACCAGACGCGTCGAAGTTAGGTGTCTTTGCAAGCACGAACGACGGGCTGAAGGAGCTCCTCGTGTATGGTGAGCAAACCGGGGAGACATCCTACCGTGCGCCAAGTACAGCCGGCGCTCCGACCGTTGCGAGTGTGAAGGCATTCTATATAAACATGCCGAATAGCAACGTGATGTCATCGAAGGTCTTCGTTGAGCCGTCCAGAGACCTGGCACCCACGTTCACTGAAGCCGCCAGCCATTCGGTTCCTGTGAGCTTTGAGTCCGTAAAAGGAAATCTGTACAGGGTCGTATTGCCCGATCTGGGGAAACGACCAGGTAGTTTGTTGTTACTCAAAGTGAGCATGCCGCTCGGAACACCCGATCGTATTTACGCCATCAACCTCGGATCCTAAAGAGGCTCCAGCCAAACACCTGAAAAGGCGCCGAAGCGCGTTCCGTCATCAAGCTACGTTCGTATCGCGTTCGTAGAACAACGGCTTTGGTCCGTCACGTTTCGACAGGCGGGGCAAGACACTCTTGTCTGTGCTGTCCATCTCCTGCTGCTCGTAGACGGCCAGGCCCGCGCACGAGAGCGTCAGCAGAACGAGAAGCGCGGAGACCGTACGCATGGCCGATAGAATGCCATGCATGCGCCGCTTCGTCATCGCAATCGGCATTTCGCTCATAGCCGTCGCCGCCTCCGCGCAGCTCAGCGAGGCCGTCATCGACAAAGACGTCCGCGACACGATCGAGGCGTGGCACCTGCCGGGACTGGCCATCGCGGTCGTTCAGAACGATCGCGTCATCTTCGTCAAAGGCTACGGGATCAAGGAAGCCGGCAAGACGGAACCGATCACTCCCGACACGCTCTTCGAGCTCGGCTCGACGACGAAGGCATTCACCGCCACCGCCATGGCCATGCTCGCGGATGAAAAGAAGCTGTCGTGGGACGATCCCGTCCGCAACTATCTGCCCGGCTTTCACATCGCCGACGCCTGCACCGACTCGCTCATCACGCTACGCGACATCGCCTCGCACCGCAGCGGCGTGGCCCGGCACGATGAGCTGTGGGACGACAGCGACTTCAGCCGCGATGAGCTGATCCACCGCATCGGCATGATGAAAATCTGGCGGCCGATCCGCGCCGGATACCAGTACAACAACCTGATGTTCGTCACCGCCGGCGAGACAGCGGCGTCGGCAGCCAGGATGCCGTGGGCGGATCTGATCCGCACGCGCATCTTCGCGCCGCTCGGAATGACGGAATCGCGGATCGCCTTCGCCGACTGGCCGAAGTCCGATCACGCCACCGGCCATCGCTGGAGCTCAAAGAACGAGTTTGCCGCCATCCAGCCGATGCGCAACTACGACGCACTCGCCCCCGCCGGCACGATCAAGTCATCCGCGCACGACATGGCCCAGTGGCTCCGCTTCCAGCTCGCTGGTGGCGTCATCGACGGCAAGCGGCTGTTGTCGCAGGAAGCGCTCGAAGAGACCCACGCGCCGCAGACGATCATCCCCATCGGTCCAGCCACGCACCAGCTCTATCCCGACACGAACTTCCTCACCTACGCCCTCGGCTGGAACGCTTCCGACTATCACGGCGAGCTGCTGGTCGCGCACGCCGGCGCGCTGAACGGCTTCCGGTCGAATGTCGCGCTCCTGCCGAAGCGCAACCTCGGCATCGCCATCCTGGAGAATGTCGGCCGAGAAACGGCTCTGGCCGCGTTGCGAAACACGATCATCGATCAATTCCTGGGCGCGCCGGCGCGCGACTGGAACGGCGAGCTCCTCGACAACGAGAAAGTCGACGGAGCAAAGGCCGAGGCCAGGCTGGCCGAGCGCGTGGCCAAGCGCGCCACCGCTCCCAAACCGTCGCACGACCTCGCCGCGTACGCCGGTACCTTCCACAACGCCGGCTTCGGCGACGCCATGATTTCCGCCGCCGACGATGCGCTCGTCCTGCACTGGGAACGGATCACGCTGCCGCTCGTCCACGAGAACTACGACACCTTCAGCGCCATCGACACCGTCGAAGACATCGATGAGCCGCTGCAGTTCCGGCTTTCGCCGGACGGCACGATCGCCGGGTTTATGCTGTTTGGAGAGGAGTTCGTGCTTGCTCAAAAGAGCGCAACGAGCCAGAAGGATCTCCGGTGATACCGGCGGCGCCTGATGTCAACGGCGTCGCGGTGCCGCCGGAGATCCTGACGGCTCGCTACGCTCACAGTCAGGATGGGGCTCCCCGAATCGTCATCATCGGCGGCGGCTTCGGCGGCCTCTACGCGGCGAAGGCGTTGAAGAACGCTCCCGTCCGCATCACGTTGGTCGACCGGCGCAACTACCACCTCTTCCAGCCGCTGCTCTACCAGGTGGCCACCGCGGCGCTCAACCCGAGCGACATCGCCGCGCCGATCCGCGCGGTGCTGCGGAAGCAGAAAAACGTCAACGTGATCATGGGTGACGCCACCGGCATCGATGTCGATCGAAACGTCGTCCGCCTCGCCGACGGCGAGCTTGCCTACGACATCCTCATCATCGCCACCGGCGCCACGCATTCGTACTTCGGCCATCCGGAATGGGAGGAGAACGCGCCCGGGCTGAAGACGATCGAGGATGCGCTGGAGATCCGCCGCCGCGTGCTGCGCGCGTTCGAAGCGGCCGAGCGCGAGACCGATCCGGCGCGGCAACAGGCCTGGCTCAACTTCGTCGTCGTCGGCGCCGGACCTACAGGCGTCGAGCTGGCCGGAGCGCTATCGGAGATCGCCCGGCAGACGATGATCCGCGACTTCCGGCGCATCAATCCGACCAGCGCGCGCGTGATCCTGATCGAAGGAGTGGGCCGCGTCCTCCCTCCCTACCCGCCCACCCTGTCGGAGAAAGCGGCGTCGCAACTGCGCGGCCTCGGCGTGGAGGTGATGACGAACGCAATCGTCACGAACGTCAGCGATCACGGCGTCCGCGTCGGCGAAACGACCATCCCCACCCGCACCGTTCTCTGGGCCGCCGGCGTTCAGGCGTCGCCGCTGGCGCGCACCCTCGGCGTCCCCCTCGACCGCACCGGCCGCGTTCTCGTCGAGCCGGACCTGAGCGTCCCCGGCCATCCCGAAGTCTTCGTCATCGGCGACCTCGCATCGGTACCGAACGTCCCCGGCGTCGCCCCCGCCGCAATCCAGGAAGGGACACACACCGCGAAGAACATCGAACGGATGATCGCCGGCCAGCCCTCCCTCCCCTTCCATTACCACGACAAAGGATCGCTGGCCACCATCGGCCGCGCCGCCGGCGTCGCCGACTTCGGCCGCGTCAAACTCAGCGGCTTCCTGGCCTGGTCCGCCTGGCTCGGCATCCACATCTTCTTCCTCATCGGCTTCCGCAATCGCCTCCTGGTGATCCTGCAATGGGCCTGGGCATATGTGACCTTCCAACGGGGAGCAAGGTTGATCACAGGGAAAGTGGAGCCGCTGATGAAGGAGTAGGGCGCAAGCGCAAAGCGCGCAGCGCCGGAGCGCTGGCGTCTCGCCGGCTGGCCCCTGGAGTTTGGACGTTACGACGCCGCGATAGCGGCAAATTCGCCGGCGGTGCCGGTGAGACTCACTCCCTCGAGGTCAGGCATCCAACCAAGGCAACCGAACCAGCGAGGAGGAGGAGACCCCACTCCGGCAGAACAGGCACCGGACTGACAACGTCAAGTGTGTAGGCCTGGCTGGCAGTGCAGTTGTTCGAGTCTGTCGCCGTGATCGTAACCGTGAATGTTCCCGCCGATATCGCCTGCCCTGAAAGCAAGCCGGTTGACGAGAGGGTGATACCGCCGGGCAACGACCCGCTTGTGACGCTGTATGTATATGGTGCTGTTCCGCCGCCGGCGATGATCGTCTGACTATAGGGGATGCTCGCGATCAGCGAAGGAAGGATCGATGGAGAAACCGTGATGGTCGGACAGACAGCGGCATCGGCATAGCCAATGGTCCGGTTTCCTCCGGCTCCCGCTTCCCCGGTGAACCACATCTTGTAGGCGGCCGCCGCCCCGTGGCCGTCGAAGTGTGTCGACCTGTAGATCACCGAGGGGGTGTAGCACCTCGAGCTCCTCCATCCTACGGCCTGATCGATCGAGAAGATCGGGTTCCCAGGGTCTTTTGTCCAGTTGATGCCGTCCGCGGACGTGGCATAACCAATCCCGTGTTCCGCGCCAGCGGAGGGACCACTTCCCGAGTACCACATGCGCCAGACGCCGTCGCTCCCCTTGATCACGGTTCCGTGGGAGGCATAGTCGCTGTCCCAGTCGGCGGCACTCCCGTGAGGCAGAACTGGTGCGCTTCCGTATCGCATCCAATGATTCCCGTCGATTGAGAAAGCGAGGGCCACTGCTTCCTGACCACCGGTAGTCACGTCGTAGTACATGGAAAACGAGTAGTCGAAAGGATTTGGGCCGGTATTCGCTGCAGAGGGATGATCGAGGATGGTGACAGGTCCGTAGGAACCGGCGCTCCAGTTGGAGGGATCACCGGTGACGAGCGGCTTGGCGGCATCCTGCGTAAGGGCCTGGTCGTTTTGCCAGCTCTCACCGTCGGTTGAATCGGCCGTGCGCAGCGCGTTGATCGAATAGACATTGGCGCTGGAGTCCCAGTACCAGATCTTGTAGTAGTAGGTTCCGCCGGCCCCGCTGTAACCAGGCGGAATGTAGATGACCTTGCCGTGATACCCGCTGGCCACGATACCCGTGGTCTGGACGGGTGAGCTCCAGCTTATCCCGTCGTCGGAGTAGGTCACCGCCTCAAGCTGCCCCTGCCCATCCGCGTACCACATCTTGTAATAGTGCGACGCGCCGTGGCCGGAGAACCGGCTCTCGTCATAGAGCACGCTCGGATAGTAGGCCTTATCACTCGAGGCTGGCGGGTCGTACACGCTGCCGTGATCGACGAAGACCACATCCGACGCCTCGGCGGGGGCAGCAACCGTCAGCAGACCGATTGCGATGGGCAGAAACAGAAAGACGACAAGGGAGAAGGTCCACACCCGCCTCCCGTACAAACTGTCCATCTCTGTGGTCATGCAGCAATCCTCTCACCGCGATGTGTCAAAGTCGATATCGCGCGACACACATGCACGTGATGCCTGCGCTCCTTCTGTCCGCGCTGATGGAATGCTGAAGGGTCACCCGAAAGAAAAAGGGGGTGACAGACCCTGCTGAACCCTGCTGCCCCCTATGTGAAGCACTCCATCCCTCGGCTTCGGCGGCGCGAGTGAGAGGAGAATCGCGATGGCGTGCAGAACGCTCGGAGAGGTGTTTGGTGCGGTCATGCGGATCTGATCTGTCGTGCACGTCGCAGGGCTTCGACATACGACCGCGCAAGTGCCGGTCGGACTGGAGAGTCCGACCTACGTTTTACTTCAGCGTTGTTCGGATAACGCGGCAAAACGTAGGTCGGACTCTCTAGTCCGACCGCTGGCGTTTGGACGTTTTGCCGGCGAAGCCGGCTTGAGATCGTAGCCCCCGGTTTCAACCGGGGGTTTTCGAGGTCGCCCCCGGATTGCAAGCCCGCTTTAGCGGGCGACAGAAT
>JADGNY010000084.1 GCA_017883235.1 Thermoanaerobaculia bacterium
GTGCCGCGTCAGCGGCACTGGATGGAGTCCCCGATTACTCCAGTGCCGCTGACGCGGCACCAAACCATGACATCTCTTTACCAGGGGTGCTCGCAAAAAGCGCTCGCACCCCTGGCTACCGTCTTGTTGCCGCTAACGCGGCAAGTGGCACAGACACTCTTGTCTGTGCCGGATCTCGCCACGACTCAAGATCGCAAGCCCTCATGGCTGGGCGGCTCCGGCCGGGGCACAGACAAGAGTGTCTGTGCCACATTCGTCCCTGGCTCGCGACGGCCAATCCGGGTAAGCCGCGGCCATCCCGCTCGTGACGATGCACGAGAAGGGCGATCTGATCGACATGCAGGGGCTGCGGATCGAGGTGTAGTCTATACATATGACAATAAAGTCGGCTTTCGTTGCCATCGCGCTGTTCGCGTCATTTGGTGCAATCGGAAATGCTGCGGACTTGAAGTCGTTCGAGCGCGCCAGCAAGGAATTCGGCGTGCCGCTGGAGATCGTTCAAGGCGTCGCCTACGTCAACTCCGGCGGGGTCCAGCGCCAGCCGTCCACGGTCACGGATCGGCCGCCCGCGTACGGCGTCATGGGGCTGCGCGACGACGACTGGTTCGGCCACAGCCTGCGCGAGGCAGCCGCGCTGCTCGGCGTTTCCCCGGATCTCCTGCGAACCGACGCCGGCGCCAACGTTCGCGGCGGCACCGCCCTCCTGGCCAGGATCGCGGCGAAGCACCCCGAGGCGGTCTCGGGCGATGTCGACAGTTGGCGCGGTGTGGTCGCAGAGTTCAGCGGGATCCCTCAAAAAGAGATCGCCGATCTTTTTGCGCAGCAGGTCCTCAATACGATTCATCCCGATGTGCCGGCGCCCGTGCCGGCGCCCGTGCCGGTGACGCAGTTCAGCGGCAGTCAGCGACGGATTGCACCGCTGGTCAACACGAACTGTTCGGGCGTGATCTGGTACGGCGACACGATTCCGACGACGAATTACGACTCCACCGGCCGCGCCGGCGTCGCCATCACCGAGGTCGTGATCCACACCACCGAGGAAACGGCCGCGGCAACCCTGTCGATTTTTCAGGACCCGTCGCGCCAGGTGAGCTCGAATTACCTCGTCAATCGCGACGGCTCGGTGTGGCAGTTCGTTGCCGACGCCGACACGGCGTATCACTGCGGCAACCAAAGCTACAACCGCGCTTCGATCGGCATCGAGCTGGAAGGATGGGCCGAGGGCTCACCGCTGGAAGACTATTCGTGGCAGACCTCGCAGCAATGGCAGTCGCTCGAGGCGCTGGTGACGTGTCTGCACGGTGCGTACGCGATTCCGCTCGACCGCGCGCACCTCATCGGCCATAACCAGGTGCCGGACCCGAACAACCCGGCGCTGTACTGGGGCGGCGCCAGCCACCACTGGGACCCGGGTCCGGCCTGGAGTTGGGATCATCTGATGACCGATCTCGGTCATCTGGCCGTCCCCGCCGCGGTGTCGGCCGCTTCGCAATGCACGGTGACGACGCTGCCGCAATCGTCGGCGCCGCAGATCACGTATGTCTGGCCGGGGGAGAAATTCACCGCCTATGACGCCTCCGGCTCGTATCGGGAGATCTACCTGGCCGGCCGCGAATTCGCGCAGGCCTCCTCGCTGCCTGTTGGCTGGTACCACTGGGACGGATGGGTCCCTACGTCGTGCCTGTCGGCCCTGGCCACCAGCACGCGTCTCGAAGTCAGCGGCGCGTTTCCCAGCACGCTGGAAGTTCGCGACGGAGCGCAGTCGTCGTCGACGGTCCTGGGACACATTGGCGAGGGCAAGCGGTTCGTCGCCACCGGCAACACGCAGTCGGGCTTCGACGGCTTTCTCTGGTACGAATACGCGCTCGCCGGCGACACCGGCGGCCCCACCGGCTGGTCCTCCTCGGTCCACCTCGCCGTGAGCGACGTGGCGAGCTGCTACGGCGTGAGCTCCGCCAGCAGTCCGGCCGCGGGCGGTTCGACGTCGATCGGCACCGCACCGAACTGCTTCGGCGGGTTTACGAACGGCACCGCGGTGTCGATCTCCGCATCGGCGAACATCGGCTTTAACTTCTCGAGCTGGACGGCGGCGAACTGCACGCTGGCCAATCCGATCGCGTCTTCGACGGCATGCACGATCACCGGCGCCGGAAATGCCGCCGTCACGGCGAACTTCGCAGCAATCCCGTGCTACACGCTTTCCAAGAGCGTGAGTCCTGCGGCGGGCGGCAGCGTCACCATCAACACGTCGCAGACCTGCCCGGGCGGCTTCACGAGCGGCACCGTGGTCTCGATTACCGCTTCACCGAACGGCACCTACACGTTCTTGAACTGGACGGCGACGAACTGCACACTGGCCAATGCAAATGCCGCGTCGACGACGTGTACGATGACCGGAGCCGGCAACGCCAGCGTCACGGCGAAGTTCCGTAAGCACTAGGCCGGCACGGCCGGCAGCGAATCGCTTCCGAAGTGAATCAGGCTGCGCGGATGGTGAATCGCCCTGCGCGGGCGGTGCGCTTCCAGGTCGGGCGGTGCCTCTCCCAGCGCGCGCGGTGCCTCTCCCAGGTCGCGCGGTGCCTCTCCCAGGTCGCGCGGTGCCTCTCCCAGGTTGTGCCGTCCCTCTCGCAGGTTGGGCGGTGCCTCTCGCAGGTTGGGCCGTGCCTCTCCCAGGACGAGCGGCGCCTCTTCCAGCGCGGGCGGTGAATCGTCTGGCTGGCGCGGAAACACATCGAGCGGACACGGAAACACATCGAGCGGACACGGAAACGCATCGAGCGGACACGGAAACGCATCGAGCGGACACGGAAACGCATCGAGCGGACACGGAAACACATCAAGCGGACGGGGAAACGCATCGAGCGGACATGGAAACGCATCGAGCGGACGGGGAAACGCATCGAGCGGACACGGAAACGCACCGAGCGGACGGGGAAACGCATCGAGCGGGAGCGGAAACACATCAAGCGGACGGGGAAACGCATCGAGCGGACACGGAAACGCATCGAGCGGGAGCGGAAAGGAGTGCGTAGCCCTGGGAGCGCGGGCGTCTCGCCCGCGCTTGCAAGCGGCAGGATGGTGGGCATCTCAAACGCGCGCGAGACGCGCGCGGTCCCAGGTTGTTACTTCTTCAACAGCCCGTTCACGTCATCCGCAAACCCCTTACCCTCCGTCCCGGCATCAAACGGAACCGCAACCCGGTGGGCTGCATACTTTTCGTCATGACATACACATAGTATGTAGCGGCAGACGTCTCGCAAGCCCCCAATGGGGGAGCAATGGCCAGCGACCGCGCACGAAAACAGATTCTCACCAAGTTCGGAAAGACTCTGCGCGACCTACGGACGGAGCGCGGAATGTCGCAGTGGGCAGCCGGCGATGCTGCCGGGCTCGATCACAACTACATCGGCATGATCGAGCGCGGGGAGCGGAACCCGGCAGTCGTAAACGTCGTGAAGATCGCGAAGGCGCTCGGAGTACCGCCGGGTGAACTGTTCCGCGAGTTCAAGTGACGAGGAGGAGCCAATGGCTCTCGGGAAGTGTCCCGTATGCGAGGGCAAAGTATCCTCGGCTGCGGAAGTGTGTCCCCGCTGCGGGAACACCCGCTTCCGGGTTCCCACGGGGAGAGTCATCAGCCACGAATGCGTATTCTGCGGCGGCGGCGTTCCGTTTTTCGAGTCAAACGAATGCCCTTCTTGTAGTGGTTACAGCCATCGACATTATGCTGAGCTCAGAGACCTGCGGGATGGCTCACTTCACCTCACGCTCATTTGAATAACTTTCAAACTGACCCAATACCCGAAACCGTCTCACATTTCCCCTTGACATCTCGCCTCAACCGGCCTATATTGCTCAGTGCAACGTCGAAGATCGCAAGATCTCCGGCTTTGGCGGCCGTCGGCGGTATGGGCGTGCTGGATAGCACATAGTCCTGTACCGGCGCGGGAGTCGAGTTAGCTCCTCCTGCCGCGGGCGCCCGAGGTGTGTACACGCCTCGGGCAGACATCAACCGGAAGTATCGGCGCGTAGCCGCGACTTCCAGCCGGTGGCCGCTCGCACTTGTCGACGAGTCGTGACGTCACCTCCGGCCTGACAGCTCATGGTCATAGGAGAATGACATGAATACCAATCAGGAAACTACGAAGGCAGTAGCCGTCGCGGACCTCCCGCAGCCGGCACCAACATTGGCACCCGAGGCAGTGGTCGAGGTGTTGCGCACCACACGCGCGCAGATCGGCGAAGTGGCGCCGCTGACGGCGGCGCAGCGCAAAACGCTGCGCGGCCGCATCAAAACGTCCAACCCGATCCTGCAGGCGTCGATCAACGTCATCGGTGCGCTCGACAACGTCGCGCAGGCGGTCGGTCAGCCAGCCGACGGCGTACGTCAACTGTACGATGAGGCCAACCGCTGGACGGCGGTGGAGGACGAGCTGCGGGGGATGCTGAACGGCGTCTCCGGCGCGAACCTCATCCGCCGCCAGCGCCTCGCCCTCATCACGGCGCAGGCGTACTCCATCGGGTCGCAGTTGGCGCGAGATCCGGCCAACGCCGTCCTCGTGCCTCATGTGGAGGAGATCAAGCGTCTGAAGAGCTTCGCCCGCCGCAAGAAGACGGCGCAGGCTCCAAGCACGCCGCAGTCTCCGGCACCCGGCACGCCGGCGCCGCAGGGTTCCGGAACGTCCGGAACTCCGAAAGCCTGAACGTGACGGGAGGGAGTGAGACCGGGCGCGCGCAAGCGCGCCCGGTCGTTTTGACCCTTTCATTTCATAACCTCCCGAAAGGCGCCAGGGGTGGTGGCAAAGGCGGAGCGGAACCAGCGGTGGAAGGTCGAGACCGTTCCGAACCCGCATCGGAGTGCGATTTGCTTCGATCGCAGCGGCGTGGTTTGGAGGAGCCGCACCGCGTACGCAATCTGCTTCTGGCGCAGGAAATCACGGAGCGGCATCCCCAGGATGTCCGGTGCGATCCTGCTCAGGTACGGCGCGGTCAGATCGAGCGAGGCGGCAAACTCCGATACGCGGGCGGCAGAGGCGTTCCGGTAGCAGTCTCGGAGGTAATGCGCGACGGCGCGCTCGAGCCTCTGGCGGTGGCCGTGTGTGAAGGTGCGTGGGTGTCGGGGCATGGGCATGGCGAGAAGACGCCGATGACCTACCCCGGTTCTGGGCGCGGCGCGTGCGGGCGAGGCTCCGGGACGGTCATCGGCGCTTCTCTGTTTGAGGAGTGTGGCCGGTGAGACATTCCCTACCTATGTCAGGGACGAAAAGGAGGCAATTCCAGCGTAATGGCTCAGTTTCTGATCCAGGTAGCCGCATCTCTCACAGCATTGCTCGAACCTCTTGCGTCGTACCCCGTGCCGCGAAATCGTCGTATTCAATTGAACGGCCCGGCGACGACGGTAATCGACTGCTCGCCCATCGAGAGGCCCACGCGCAGCGGCGCACGGCTCGGAACTCTCCCGGCGAGCGGCGCGAAGGCATAATTGACCACGGGAACGGCCCAGATCTCGTACGCTCCGGCCGGAAGATTCGGCACGCGCAATATCGAGGCGTTTTCGAATTGGCCGGTCAGGCGCAGGATGACGGGCTGGGGAATGAGTTCGCCATTGAACCGAAAAAGCAGCATCGCCGGGAGAGGCTTATCGTCAGCGCCGCGCATCTCCACGCGAAGCGCCCCTGCCGGCGCAGGAACAATAAGGCGAAGCGGATCGGCATCGGAGCTCTCCGGTGCCACGACATGCGCGATGGCGAACGAGCCGTCGCGCGGCAGGATGTAGATCGTTTTGACCTCGCCTCGGCGGAGATGCAACGTCAGACGTCCCGTGCCGTCGGTGGTGTACGTCCGCTCAGGGCTGTAACCGTCGCTGGCGATACCCTCGAGCACCAGCGCGTCTGCAACGGCTTGCCCCGACGGCCACGCGAACTCGACGATCTGCTGAAAGCCGCGCGCCAGTGGGAAGTCGACCTGCCGATCCGCGGAGTCCTCGGCGGCGACGATCACCGTGGTTTTCGCCGGCACATGATCGGGTGCCTCGGCCCGCAGCTCGTACGTTCCGGCTCTGACAGCCAGAATCGAGTACCGGCCATCCGGCTCAATCGGCAGAGAGGAACTCGATTGACTATCGCCCGTCGCAATCTGCAGGCGGAGCGATGGCTGCTGAAGGGGTTGGTTCGTCTCCTCGTCGAAAACTCTTCCTCGTATGTAGCGCCGTTGGAATTGGATATCCCATGTAGAGGGATCCGCGCCGAGCGCCGGCGAATCGACGAGTTCGTGAATGCCCGCCGCACTGACAAAGCCGGTAACGATGCCGCCCTGCCACATGCTGGCGCCGAAGCGCCCCGCGTCATCGATGGACACGTTGACGCGCCAGGACTGAGTGGGGTCGCGCAGGTCAAGGTTGCCGCCGCCGCGCAGAGGCTCGTCGCCGACGTGCACGCTGCCATCGAGGCGGAAGGGAGCGATGCGTATTTCCTCCTCGCGATCGGCATCCTTGATCTCGAATTCTTTTGACAACCTTTGCAACGGCTCTTTCCCTTCGATCACCACGACGTACTTGCCTGCACTCAGATCCGGGAAGGAGATCTGGTCGTCTTTCTCAGGCAGCTCGCGTTGAGCAATCGGAGAGGGCTCGTTCTTCGCGGGCGTCTCGCGCAACAAGCGGACGTGCAGCGGCAGGTTTTCGACATCAGGTCGCACGAGCCGCAGCGTGAGCTTGAATCCCGCGCCGAGGTGAATCGTGCCGAGGTCGATTTCACCGCTTACGTTGACGAGAGGGAGGAGTGCGGAGGCGAAATGCGCTTGGGTGACGAGGACTTCGTCAGGGATTGGCTCCGCCAGTTCGGTGCGAAATTGCCCCTGTTCATTGGTAGTGGCCTGTATTTTGCCGTCGGGCCGGACGATCTGCACACCGGCGATCGGCTCGTCCTTCATGTTGACTACGCGGCCAAAGATCAGCGGCAGTGGTTTCAGAACAATCTCGCCGAGGGCGATGTCCTTCTGCGCGTTCAGCGTCCGCTTGGCGATCAGGTGATGCTCCACCGCGATGGTCATGTGATAGGAGGCGGGCGGAAGGCGGACGCTCCGGAGCTTTGCCACGACCTTCGTGCTGAGAGGGAACGTCCACTCCTGTTCTTTCGAGGTGAACGTCAGGCGCGCATCGAGCGGCCAGCCCCGCCTCCGGTCGCCGGCGATCGCAAGGGTGACGTTGGAGCGGGATTTCTCATCGATCGAAACCGTTGCTGCCTTGGCAGCAATCGTTCCGAGGAGCAGGCGCGATCCGTCCGCGCTTGCCCAGACGAATGCGCGGGAGATCTCCGCCGGAACGACGGGCAGCGTCATTCCTTCAGTGGCGGTGCACCGCTGATCGTTCTTATGAAGAATGCAGAGAGTCCCCTTTTCGGCGTTTGCCTCGCCGGCCTGTAAGGCCACAAGCGTGAGTAAGAGTGCGAACAATGTCATGACAGCCGGCCCCAATCCCTGTGGTCCTGAGAACCGCCGATGTAGAACAATGGGGGGAGAGATAACTGCATCGGTGAAGCGCTAAACAGCTGGTGGTTTACATGCTCCGGCGGTGCATCCGCTGGGATCAGCAGAACACCGGCAACCGCGCGATTGTTCGATGCAATTAAGGAGTGAGGATAATCCAGCGTGACAGCCATGTCAATGGAGCTTTTGAGTTACCTTTCCATTCCGTGTTTGTGAGTGACGGAACCTCCATACAAGCTGAGAAGCGCCTAACGAGCGAGCCTCTGACGGTGGCCGTATGTGAAGGTGCGTGGGTGTCGGGGCATGGCCTGGCGAGAAGACGCCGATGACCTACCCCGGTTCTGGGCGCGACGCGTGCGGGCGAGGCTCCGGGACGGTCATCGACGCTTCTCTGTTTGAGGAGTGTGGCCGGTGAGATCTTCCCTACCTATGCCAGGGACGAAAAGGAGGCAATTCCAGACGCATGGCTCAGTTTCTGATCCAGGTAGCGCGCCTTTCTCACAGCATTCCGTTTCGTCGACAGGAGCCCCCCTGGGAGCGCGGGCGTCTCGCCCGCGCTTATGCCGCGCGGCTTCGCCGCGCCGGGCACAGACAAGAGTGTCTGTGCCACATTGCGCCGTCGGTATTTGTTGAAGTGTGGAGTCTCCGCCGGATCCAATGTGGCACAGACACTCTTGTCTGTGCCCGGCGGCGAAGCCGCGCATTCGCCGGCTGAAGCCAGGGGTTGGGGTTCACACACGGGGCTCCGCGGACGCGAGCTGCGGTATCCTCTGCATGGAATCGTCACGATTGGATTGGGAGGCTTGCAAGGGGATGTGCGTCACAGATTGCAACCTCCCATGAGAAACAGCACCGGACATAACCGGACATACGGAGACAATGGTCATGCTTAAGAGAATAATATTCGTTCTGTCTTTCATCGCCGCCAGCGCTCTTGCCATCCCGCCAGAGGCCGAGATTCGCACGCATTACCTCATCGCAAGCCGCGATCATACGCCGCTCTATTCCGTGACGACGATTACATCTGCCACCGAAGTGTTGGGAAGCGAGACCTACCTGATTCAGAGCACGGCCGGTCAGCGGATCGTCGTCGACATTCGCAGAAACTACGCGAGCCATCTCTTCACTGCCGACTACGCCGTCAACGACGCGAAGCCCGTACGCGTCACACTTCAACTTCCGGGAAGAGGGTCGACGCGCTCGGAATCATTGAGCGAATACAGGCAGCACCCTGAGCTCCGTGACCAGGATGTTGCCGTGACGCTGGAGGGCAACGGCAGGATACTGAAGACCGGCGAGAAGGAATGGAATGCCGCTGCTGCCGGCGTCCGTGACCAGGCGAAATCGATCGCGAGCTCGGAGTTTGCCGCGGCAATGAAGCCGCTGAGCAACTTTCTCGGCTTCGCACCGTTCGGCGGGGCGTGTTCGACATACCAGTTCGTCGCTGACGGCGCGAAATGCGGAATGAGTTTGTCCGTGATATTCGCGACGGTGCGGCCGGATTGCGATTTCGATGCGAAGTTCGGCAAACCGTGCGACAGTACGCAGCTGGCCCGAGCGAAACAGCAGCCGAAGGACAGGAAAGTCGGTTCGTACTAAGAAGTAGAGAGTCGGACCGTTGAACGCCACGTCCCAGAGGCCGGGCGGAAAGTGAATCTCCCCTGCGGCCGACGGCAGTTGTGACGCGGCCGGCGCGCCAGGGGGGATAACAATCTCCGCATCGCCAGCGAATGCGGCAAACGGGAAGAGAAGCAGGGCAGCTACCGCGAGCGTGGCTGCGCCACGGCGAACAGAGACACTTCGCATAAACCCTCCTGACAACAGCGAGCCCGGACTACCCGATCGCTTCGAGCCACACCAGGAGCACCGCGTCCCAGAAGCCAATCGGAACATGAATCTCCGATGCGGCCGATGGCAGTTGTGACACGGTCGGCGCGCCAGGGGGGATACGAATCTCAGCTTCGTCAGCGAGTGCGGCAACCGGGAAGAGAAGCAGGGCAGTTACCGCGAGCGTGGCTGCGCCGCGGCGGAGACTCGAAGAGACACTTCGCATAAATCCCTCCTGGGCCAGCGTGGTTCGCTGGCGATGATAGGAGGGCGCCCTCAGAAAGGAGGGTGACCGCGCGGGCGAAAGTGTTAACGGTTTCCTGGAGGCGGTGGAACGAAGAGAAGCGCGGGTTGCCGCTCTGCCCGCCGTACGAAGCTCCTCACGGCCTGAACGTCATCGGGCGTGAGCGTCCCCGCGGCCGCGGCTTCTTTGAGGTAAGCAATTGCAGTGAGCGCGCCGGTAAGCATCCCGGCATTGGTGAAGACGCGGAAGAGACGCGTGGCAAGCTCCACGATCTGCCGGGGGTGGCCGAGGGCGAGGAGGGCGTCCGCGATGTCGAGACCGACGAGGGCCGCGTCCGTGACCATCCCGCGCGTCTCAAACTCCGCGGCCACGTCGCGCATCCGCCGGATGGCCTCGCTCCGTTTTCCGCCTTGCAGCAGCACCTTGGCGATTCCCCACTCTGTGCTCAGCCGTTCATTCGCGGATCCAACCTCACGGAACAGGGCAAGGGCTTTGTGGAAATGCATGCTGGCCTCGCCGAGATTGGAGCGATGGACTTCGCACTTCCCGAGCGCGCTCGATCCGCGTGCGATCCAGAGAGAGCTGTTCATCGATTCGCCATACTCGATGACCTGACGAAAGAGGGCCGCTGCATCGTCGAGATTGCGCGCTTCGAATTTGATGCTGGCACGAGCGAATAGCGCAGTCATCCGCCGGTCGTCGTCGCCGAGGTGCGCGAAGCCGTGTTCCGCGCGCTCGGCCATTGCCGCTGCTTCGTCCAGTCGCTGTTGCTCGTACAACACGGAGGCTCGCACTAGCGCGACGTTGGACAGGCCGAGCGATGGCGACGTCAGGTGCCTGTAGGCGCGTTCGGCTCGCAACAGCGATTCGAGCGCCTCCGGACATTGGCCAAGCAGTAGTTGCGCGTTGGCCCGCTCCTTCCATGCGGTCCCCCGCAGCTCGTAGATTGCTTTCGCCGGGTAGGTGTCGTCCGGCAACGCCTCGGCCACCGAGATCGCGGCGTCGGCGAACGTCAGGGCGTCGAGCGGTTCATTCAATACGACGCTGTGGGCGTGCGCGCTCAAACGCCGGGCCACGCCTCCCGACATGAAGCGTCGCTGCGTGTCCAGGTTCATCCACGCCGCTTTTGCCGGAGCATCGAAGAGCGGTTGCAACAGCTCCTCCGCTTCGCGGTCCTCGTCGGCGATGCGCGCCGCGTAGGACATGAGCGCCTCGTGCGTGGCGGAGCCCATCACCGGCTCCCACACGTCGACATCACTCAGGTCGTCCTCGGCCACCATGAAGAAGTCGAGCGTGGAGCGGCACGTGGCGCATTCGGCGGCGTGCCGGGTGATGACGCTGCGCCGCGGTTCCGGCATGGCGTCAGGATCGAAGGCGAAAACAACGAGCTCACTCTCGGGAATGTGATCCATGTCAGGAGGTCTCCACGAGGGAGCGGTACGCGGTAAGGGCGCGCTTTCGGCACTTGTGAAGGAAGACGCGGATCGTCCCGGGCGTCGAATCCATTACGTCCGCGATGGCCTGGGTGGTCTCGCCGCTCACGTAATAGCTGTGGAGCAGCCCGCGGCACCGGGAACCGACGCCGGCAAGGAGTTGCGACAGCAGGAGCTTTCGCGTTATTTCGTCCAGCAGGGCGTCATCGGGCGTGGCCGCGCACGGCATTTCGCCGCAGAAGAGAGCATCCGTGGCATCCGCGCGGCGCATGTAGTGACGGGCCGCATTGCAGATCGCCCCGATGAGGTAGGGCTCAACGGCACGGACGGATGCCGCGTGCATGAAGTACGTGGCGAAGACGTCGTGAACCAGGCTCTCGGCCTCGGTGACCGGGATCCGGAACTTGCGTACCGCAATTTTGCGAAGCCTGGTCGCGTAGCGCAGATATACCTCCTCAAAACCCGCGGGCGCGCCAGACACCGGAGTTTCCGGCTGTGGCCTCGTCCGTTCTGCTTCTCGTCTCGGCTCCTGCATATCTCTCTCTTATATATGGAGTGACAGAAACGGGAAGTTCCCTACCCCCAGGTTATGAAATGAGAGCCCGAAAGGAGCAGAAGAGGTTACGAAATACGAAGCGCGCCACGGATAAGTGCCTGTACAAACAGACTCGCATATGTCCGACTCCATCCTGATTCCGCTCGTTCCCTCCCGCGAGGCGATCGCCCGGTTCTTTCGCGAGCGTGCGCCGCTCCCCGTCAAGGAAGCGGCGGACCTGCTCGGCTGGCCGTGGCCTAAGCTCCTCTCCCGAGCGCGAGAGGAAGAGGCCATCGTCGGGGAGGACCTGGTGACCTGGGAGGAAGTTGCATTCTGGCTTCTTCAGGCATGGCCGCGCGCGTGGCTTCTCGAAACGCTCGGCGAGCACGCGACGCTCATCCCGCCCGAGCTGCACCTGACCCGCGTCACATGGGAGCTTCCGCTGTACGTGGTTCGCGCAATGGAACGGCAAGCCGTTTTGCAGCGGCGTGAACGCGACGACGTGCATGGCACGGATGTCCAGGAGTACGTCGCCGAACTGCTCCATCTCGCGATCGACGAAGAAACGTCCGCGACCTTCCGAGGTGATCGCAGCTTCTTGGATGCCTTCGACTATCCCGATCACGGCGGAGAGACCGATGGCTGAAAGCGGCATTGCCGGCATACCTGAGCTGGATGTGGAGAGATGAGGAAGCGTCGCGTTCCGCATGGCCAGAGCGACGGCGTCTTTCGTCTCGCCGGAGCGATATCGCAGGGTTTGCCGATTGATGCAAGTGTTGCCGGCGAGCGCCTCACGATCCCAGCAGACATCGTTGAGGAGAAGGAGATCGTCTTTCGCGCGGCGCGATGGGACCTGCAGGAATTCGGTATCGAGTGTGGCGACCTCCTCGTGGTCGAACAGCGGCCGGACGGCCAGGCGGCGACCGCAGAACTGGTGGTGGCGATGATCGGTGACCGCGTGTTCGTCGGCCACTGGTGGGGCAAACATGGGAAACGTGCCGTCATGGGTGATTCGCATTCAGTCGTCGCCGAAGAACACGGCCTTCACATCGTCGGAGCGATCACCTCGATCGTTCGGATGAGCGGCGGAACTTCTTCGCCGCGTCCTTAGATGCCCGATTCATGAAGCCAGGACGCCGCGCTCGAAAGACACCTTTGCGGGCCAGAACCTTAGGAGATGGAGATCAGATGTTGGACAACGAAACTCGTGTCGAGAACCAGCCGATAACCATTTCGGAAGAGAAAGCTGTCGACCCTTCGAAGGATGAGGAGCCGCTCGCGTATCACGAGGCGGCGCACGCTGTCGCGATGTGGAAACTCCATTATGGGATTGAGAGCATCAGTATCGATCCCGACGAGCGCACCTTGGGGCATACGAGACCGGCGCGTGCCTACGATCTTGAATCGGCGCGCCACCGGCGGGGCAGGCGCTACATCGTGGAGCAGAACGCGATCGTGCTTCACGCGGGCAGTGTGGCCGAACAGCTCCTGCGGCCGGGTCGCAAGCCGACTGCCGCGGCCATCGATCACGATCGGATTCATGAGGAGATGTTTCGAGTAGAAGACGACGGATCAATTCACATCACGTGGTGCAACTACCTTTGGCAGCGGACATACACGCTTCTGGCCTGGCCGGGGCAGTGGAAGCTCATCGTGGCACTCGCGCGAGTACTTCTTACGTACCGAACGCTGGATGGCCGGAGCGCGGAGTTCTATCTCAAACGTGCCGATGACGTGCTGCGGCACGACCCGTCTATGCCGAACGCCGTGCTCGTTGGCGATGTCACCTATGCCTGTTCGCCGTGGCATCGCGCGTGGCATTCGAAGTGTGTCGGGACGACGACTCCCGCCAAACGTACGGATCTCCCCGAAGGCGTTGAGACCATGGAGCCGAAGCCTGACCTCCGACCGGTGCGATGGGCACTCTGGCCGCTCTCAACGCGCGCGCAACGATGTATCGAGAATGCCAACATCCGGAGCGTCATGGACCTTGCCTACTGGAGTCGGCACGCACTCAGCTTCATGCGCGGCGTCGGGAAGCTGACCATTCAGGAGATCGTGGATGCGGCCGCGCGCGCAGGCGTGCACATCGCGCCGGATGACGCGCCGCTGCCCTGGGTGGTCGATCCAGAACGCTGGCGCTAGACATCGACCCTCTCGTTGCTACAGGTAGTAGATGAGCCAACAGGAGACTGATGTGGCACAGACACTCTTGTCTGTGCCGGATCTCGCCACGACTCAAGATCGCAAGCCCTCAGGTGCGGGCGGCTCCGCCCGGGGAACAGACAAGAGTGTCTGTGCCATGCCACATTGATCGTCGCGGGTTGTCGACGCTTTACCGCGGAGAGCGGGCATCCTGCCTGCTCCCGACGGGCGTCTCGCCCGGCGGTGGTTTCCGTGAGACCACGTGGATTGCGGAGAAAGACAACGACGCAGCCCCGTTTAACTTGCTGCAAGCCGCGAACTTGCACGGAAACCACCGCCGGGCGAGACGCCCGTCGGGAGCAGGCGAGACGCCCGCTCTCCGCTGCAACAATCGGAATGTGCACGAATCGCGCGGCTCAATGTGCCAGCCACATTGGTCCCTGGCTCGTGGCCAATCCGGGTACTTCTAAGGCTTCAGAACATCCAACACGACTGCGCCAGTCACCGTCATCTTCACGCGGACACCATCTCCCGTTCGCCTCATACCCCCGTTGTATCCTTGGGCATGCGTACGTTTCTCGCGATCCTCACTCTTGCTCTCGCCGCGCTGGCCTCCCCGCCGAGCGAGGCCGCGTGCAGGAGCAGCCGCGAGCTCCCGCGAGAGACCCATGGTCTCTATCTTCCGGTTCCGCTTTCATCGCAGAGAGAGCTGCCTCGGATGCTGGATCTCGCGCTGCGCTCGGGCGTCAACACGCTCGTCGTCGACGTCAAGGACGCGACCGGCAGGGTGTCGCTGACGGAAGCCGCGGCCGTCCCGCTCGTGACGATGTACGAAAAGGCGGATCTGATCGACATGCAGGGGCTGCAGGCGTTCAGGAAGCAGAACCACGGTTGGCTCGTGGCCAGGGTCACGATGTTTCTCGACCCATGCCTGGCGAACAAGCGCCACGATTTCGCGATCAAGCGCGCGGATGGAACGCTTTACGACGAAGGCGATGCCGGTGCCTGCGGGCGCGATGCATTCACATCGCCGTTCCTCGAGGAGGTCTGGGAGTACAACATCGCCATCGCAAAAAAAGCATTCGAAGCCGGCTTCGACGAGATTCAGCTCGACTATGTCCGCTTTCCCGATCAGCCGCTCAGAGCTCTTGTGCCACCCAAGGAGGAGGGGGACAAAACGAGCCGCATCGATGCGATCACGCTCGGTGTCGCGCGCGTCCGCGCGGAGCTGCCGCAAGAGGCAGTGCTCTCCGTTGACGTGTTCGGCCGCACGGTTCAAGAGAGTGATCCGATCATCGGCCAGGATGTCCGGCTGCTTGCCCCGTATGTCGACTACCTGAGCCCGATGCTCTATCCGAGCCTCTGGACTCCCGACTCGTTCGATATCCCGAGGCCTGTGGCTGCCCCCTACAAGACGATCTTCCAGTCTCTGAAGGCGCTCGATGACTGGATGCGGTACACGCCCAGTCCGCCACGCGTGCGCCCGTGGTTTCAGACCGGAGACTGGCCGGAGCTCCCTTACGGCCGCAAGGAGACGCAGGCGCAGATCGAAGCCGCCATCGCATGGAAGGTGCGCGACTGGATGCTCTGGCAGACGGAAGGGAAGTACGAGCCTGAAGCGATCAGGCAGGACGCTGGAAAGTGAAATTCTGACATGAACCGGCGCACGACCGCTCTGCTGATTCTCGTCTTCCTCGCGGGCGCGGCAATTCGCATCGCGGTCAACGACGTCGAGGAGTACGCACCCGATGACGAGGCGGTCTACGTCAGGACGACGGCATTCCTCTGCCAGCACGGCTGGACGAGTTATCCGACCCTGGTGCACGACTACCTCGCCAATCGCGAAGCGTGGGCCTATCCCCATCCGATGCGCTGGGGTCACTTCGCGCTGACGACGCTGGCCTGCAAGCTCTCGGCGAAATGCGATGCCCGGACGCTCGCCGATCTCTCCACTGCCGCCGGGATCCTGTCGATCCTGCTGATCTTTCTCCTCGGCCGCGAATTGCTCGGAGCCGAGGTAGCGCTCATCGCCGCCGCGCTGACGGTCACGTCGCCGCTGCAACTGGCCATGGGCCGTCGGGCGTTGCAGGACGAAGTCTTCTGCGCGTCCGTTCTTCTCACACTCTGGCTCTGTGCGCTCGCGGTCCGCGCCACAGAGGCCACTCCGCGGCGCCTGCTGCTGTGGGCCTCCTCCATCGCCGCGATGACCCTGACCCTCGGTATCAAGGAATCGTCCATCCTGCTCTACCCCGCTTTCCTCCTCTTCCTTGTTGTTCTGGCTCCGTCGCCGCGACGCCGGGCCTTGCCAGGGATCGCGGCGCTCGTCGTCCTGCCGCCGCTGCTGCACGCGGCGGTGACCATGGCGTTGTGCGGCGGATTGAGGGCGTATCTCGACCTCCTCCACATCGTGATGACCGCGGCGAGCTCCAGCAACACTCCGTTCGCGCAGCAGTACTCCAGCGGACCGTTCCACCGTCCTCTGTTCGATCTGCTGATCCTGTCGCCGCTGGTCATGGTGCTTGCCATCGCCGGCGCGGCGCGAAGCCGGCGTGACCGCTCTCTCGACGCACTCTCCCTTTTCGCCGCGGCGACGCTGATCGTGTTCGGTCTGCTGGCACTGAAGAACGTGCGCTATGTGATTCCGGTCGATCCGGTGGCGCGGCTGCTCGCGGCGTCCGTTCTGGCCTCGCTCCCGCGGCGTCCGTGGCTGCTCCTCGGCGCGATCGGCGTGATTGCCGTGACCGAGTTGCGGCTCTTCTTCGAGCTATTCGAGATGGCGGACATCTACGACCCACTCACCGAATCGCTGCTGAGAGCCTTAAGGGCGATTCCGCAGGCACCCCCGGAATGACAGGCTCTACTTCTCCGCGATCCTCTTCGCGTAATCCGCTGCCCGATCGAGAAATCCTTCGATCGACCTGCCCAGCGCCAGCTTCTCGTTCAGCTCGGTGGCCTTTTCGAAATCGATGCGCAGGCGCTCGGCTTCGGCGAGGTAGTAGTCGCGCAGGCCGGTCTCGATCTTGAACTCCGGATACTTCTCCGCAAGCGTGCGCATCCACTCCTCGACCTGGCGGCGGCGATCCTTGTCACCGGCTCCGTTCTTCAGATCGGCCAGAAGCGTCGTCACCACGCCTGAGAGGATCTGCGTCCGCTCATCGTGCAAAGGTTCCAAAGGTTCCTCAGTCATGGGCGGGGATGTTAGCAGCGATTACAATGCGCGGCGATGAAAGTCCTGGTCGCGAATCGCGGCGAGATCGCGGTCCGCGTGATGCGCGCCTGCCGCGAGCTCGGCTATCCGACCGTCGCTGTCTACTCCGAACCCGACCGCGCCGCCTTGCATGTGGTTTACGCGGACGAAGCGATGCCGATCGGTCCCGCTCCTTCGCGCGACAGCTACCTTCGCATCGACCGCATCCTCGACGCGGCCAAAAGGACGGGCGCCGATGCCATCCATCCCGGCTACGGCTTCCTGGCCGAGAACGCCGGATTCGCGCGCGCCTGCCGCGACGCCGGCATCACCTTCATCGGCCCGTCGCCGGAATCGATCGAGGCCATGGGATCGAAAACCGAGGCCCGGCAGAGGATGCAGGCCGCCGGCGTGCCGATCGTGCCCGGTCTCCTCGAGGCGGTGAAGTCGTTCGACGAGATTGCCGTCTTCGCCACCGAGGCGGGGTTCCCGATCATGATCAAGGCCTCGGCCGGCGGCGGCGGCAAAGGACTGCGTCTCGTCGAACGCGAGGAGGATCTCCATCCGGCGTTCGAGCGCGTCACCAGCGAAGCGCAGTCATTCTTCGGCGACGGCGCCGTCTACGCCGAAAAGTTCATCGCCCACCCGCGGCACATCGAAGTGCAGGTTCTCGGCGATCAGCATGGCAACATCGTCCACGTCGGTGAACGCGAGTGCACGCTGCAGCGGCGGCATCAGAAAGTCGTCGAGGAGTGTCCGTCGCCCGTCGTCGACCGCGAACTGCGCGAGCGCCTCGGCGCGATGGCGGTCAAAGCCGCGGCGGCCGTCAACTACTACTCCGCCGGCACCATCGAGTGCCTCATGGGGCAGGACAAGCAGTTCTACTTCCTGGAAATGAACACGCGGCTGCAGGTCGAGCACCCGGTCACCGAGATGGTCTGGGGCATCGATCTCGTCAAAGCGCAGATCCGCGTCGCACGCGGCGAAAAACTCGGAATTTCGCAGGGCGATCTTTCGCCCAGCGGACACGCCGTCGAATGCCGTATCTACGCCGAGGATCCGGCCCGCAATTTCGCGCCATCGCCCGGCCTGATCCGCCATCTGACGCTCCCGCAGGGTCCCGGGGTGCGCAACGACAACGGCGTCTACAGCGGCTACACCGTGCCGGTCTACTACGACCCGATGCTCTCGAAGCTGATCTGCCATGCCGGTACACGCGGCGAGGCCATCGACCGGATGTTGCGCGCGCTGCAGGAGTACCGCGTCGACGGCATCCAGACCACGATCCCGTTCTTCACCTTCCTGATGCAGCATCCCGACTTTCGGACGGCCAATTTCGACACCGGCTTCCTCGACAAGCTCCTGCCGGAGCTCGACCTCCAGCATCGTCCGGCGAGCGACGCCACGCGCGACGCCGCGATCATCGCCGCCGCCATCATGGCCTTCGAGGAATCGCAGAACGTGCGGCTTCCGGAGGAGACGGAGTCGCGATGGCGCCAGGCCGGCCGCCTCGAGGCATTGCGGGGGCGCGATTGAAACTCATCGCCCGCTATCGAGACGAAGAGACCGTGATCGAGATCGAGCGTCACGACGGCTGCTACCGCGTGCAGCTCGGTGATCGCTGGGTGGTCGCCGATCTCGTCGCTGCCGGCGGACTCCGCTCGCTACGCCTCGAGGATGGGACGCAGTTCGCGCTCGCGCACCACCGCGTGGGGACCACGCATCAGGTCACGATCGGCGCCTCGCGTCTGGATGTCGACATCATCGATCCGCTGACCGTTCGCCGGAAGAGCGGCGATGACCACCTCGGCGACAGCGGCATCATCAAGGCGCTCATGCCCGGCCGGATCGCGCGAGTGCTCGTCGAAAAGGGGGATCAGGTCCGCCGCGGAGCCGGCCTGCTCGTCCTCGAGGCGATGAAGATGGAGAACGAGATTCCCGCCCCGGCTGACGGCGTCATCGACGAGATTTTCGTGAAGCCCGGCGACACGGTGGAGGGGGGCGCGGATCTGGTGCATCTGACGGCGATTATTGGTTCATCCTGACGTGGAGCGTAGCGACACCGTCAGGATCTCCGGTCAGACCGCTCGGTAGTTGCGAATCGGCAGGGCCGGCGCGGTCGAACCGGAGATCCTGACGGTGTCGCTGCGCTCCACGTCAGGATGGGAGCGACAACCGCTCGGTAGTTGCCCATCGGGAGGGCCGGCGCGGTCGAACCGTAGATCCTGACGGTGTCGCTGCGCTCCACGTCAGGATGGGAGCGACTCTATAATTCACCCATGTCCTCAACGGATCCATTTGTCGCCGGCGGGAGCATCCTGTCGTTCCGGCTCATCGAGCACGTGAGTGCCTCGGTGTGGCGCGCCGAGGATACGCGCAACGGCAAAACGGTTGCGGTCAAAGTCCTGACGAAGCAGTTGCCGCGCGATGCCGCCAAACGAGAGGAGGTCATCCGCACGATTCGGCAGGCGGCGGCCCTCTATCACTCGTCGCTGGTCACGATCATTGAAGTCACGCCGGCGGACGACGCGCTGCTTCTGGTCATGGAGTGGTTCGATAGTTTTCCGGTCTCCGCCATTTACCGTGGGCGTGCCGCCGATGGGAAGGATTTCTTTCGCATCATCTATCAGCTCGCGGATGCGGTGAAGCTGCTGCACGCAAAGAACGTTCTTCATCTGAACATCGCCGGCGATTCGGTGCTGATTGCCGAGACCGGGCAGGTCAAACTCGCTGGATTCAACGCCACCACGTTCCTGCCGCGGCGGGAAGGACAGGGCTCCGCGTTTTCGCAGAAGGGAAGCGATCCGGATGCCGTCAGCTACATGGCGCCGGAACAGATCACGAATCAGTTGGTGACGACGCAGACGGACGTTTTTTCGATCGGCATCGTCATGTATGAGGTTGCCACCGGGCGGCGGCCTTACCTCGCGCCGAGCGCGACCGAGATCGCGCGGAAGATCGTTGACGCGCAACCGCCGTCGCCGAAGGCTGTCAAGCCCAACATCGAAAACGCCGTGCTGCGAGTGATGGGGAAGTGCTTCTTCAAAGATCCTTATCAACGCTACAAGGATGGGAAGGCCATCGTTGACGACATCGTCAAGATTGATGGCGAAGTCGTAACCTGGGCAAACGACATCGCGCGCTCGGCTCTCACGGCCGTTTCCACAGCCCGCCACGCGGTCCAGGCGCGGCAATCGATCGTTTTCGCCGCCGACATTGCCGACTACGACAAGCTGAACGCGGTCGACCCGGTTGCCGCCAGCAAGGCCGCGGCGCGGATGCAGCAGATTCTCGGCGAGGCCATCTACCTCTTCGACGGAGAGATCGTCGATCCATTCGGGCCGCGGTTTGTCGGAGAGCTGCCGTCGCTGGAAAACGCCCTGGAGGCCGGGCGCAAGGGGGAGTTCGATTTCTCGCCCGACCAGCAGGATGGCCAGGCCATCCCCGTTCGCCTGCTGCTGCACTACGGCGACGTGGAGACGCACGATGGCACCGCGGCCGGACCGGCGGTCGACAAGGCCTTCGAGATCCTCAAACAGATCGAGCCGGCGAAGCTCTACCTGACCGAAGCGTTCGTGAAGAAAGGCCGCATCGCTGTGCGGTTGCGGGATGCCGGTGCGCGGGCGGGGGTGAAGCTCTTCGCCATCGCGCCCGAGGGCGAAGCAGCCGAGGCGGCGGAGCGCGCGGCCGCGGAGGCGGAAGAGGCCGCGCGGCTTGCCGCGGAGGCCGAGGCGGAAGCGACCGCCGCCCGCCACGCGCAGAAGAGGAAAAAGACGCGCATGTCGGCAATCGCGGTGGCCGCGGTCGTCATCATCGGCGGCGCCTCGGCATTTCTCTGGTTCGAGAATCGGCAGGGGTCGCCGGCGCCGGCGGCGGTATCGACCCGCCCCGCGGGTCCGCGGCCCGCAACGGCAGCGACGCCACGTAAGGTCATGATCGAGCCGTTCACGGTCGAGCCGCCTGATCCGGTGCTCGCGCAACGGGGCGAAGCGATCCGGCTGGCGGCGATCGAGATCCTGCGGTCGTTCCCCGAGGTGCGCATCGTCGAGGCGAAGACACCCGATGGCAGCGCCTACAGCGCGAAGCTCATCGGCGGCGTGGCCGCACCACAGATCGTGCCGGTGACCGATGCGAAGAAACCGGCCGAAGGGCAGGCTTCGCCGTTGATCGACGCGTCGAGCGGTATTCAGGTGCTCGTTTCGTGGGTGGCGAACGATTTGAAGATTCAGGCCCGCGGGGCGGCGAGTGCTGATGCGTACAACGCCTTCGCCGATGCGGTCGCCGCGAATGCGGCGAAGGACGACGGGAAGACCGAAGCGGCGCTGCGAAGCGCCATCAAGGCCGACAAGAACTTTCTGCCGGCTGAGCTCCTGGCTCTCCACTTCTTCGACGCCAAAGGGAAAGAGGCCGACGCCGTGGCCGCCGCGAAGGAGATCGTGGTTCTCGATCCCGCGAACATGGATGCCGCGCGCCGCGTGGCCCGGGCCAGCCTGGCCGGCGGCGATCTGCCTTCCGCGTTCAGCGCGTACGCCGGGGTGCTGCAGCACGATCGGTCCGACGCCGAGGCGCTCAACATTCTGGGACGCTATGCGCTCGCCGCCGGCGACAACGCCCGCTTCACTGCCGCGATCAGCCGAATCGGCAATTCCGATTCGTCCACTCTGCATCTGCCCGACACCCTGGTGGCGACAGGCCATATCAATGACGCGGCCGACAAGTACTACGACGTCGAGCAGAAGATGCCGCACAATCCTTCGCTCGCCCTCAAGATCGGCCGGATTGCCGTGCTGCGGCACTCCACCGAGATCGCCGATCTCGAGCTGAAGAAACTCGAGACGATGGATCCGGCCTACGGCGCGCACATGCTCAAGGCCTATCTCGCCGCGCAGTCGGGCAACAAGGCAGCCGCCGCGGAGGAGCTGAAAACGGCGTCGGCGGCACCGAAGATGGGAGACGACTACTGGACCAGCCTTGCCGAGATCGCCGCGATCGGCGGCGACCCGCGTGGCGTGGACGACGCGCTCGAGCGGGCCGCGGCCCGCAAAGAGCCGACGGCCAGTTACGTCCTTGCCAATCCGCTCTTCGGCTTCATGCAGAGCGACGCCCGGTTCCTGAAGATTCGTGAGAAGCTCACGGCGCAGCAGAACGAGATCCGCTCGGCGCTTGCCGGCGTGACGCTGTAGATTCCACGTCCATGATCGTCACCGCCAGACTCACCTTCTCCGCCGCGCACCGGCTGCACAATCCAAAATACGACGCGGACTGGAACCGCCGCACGTACGGCAAGTGCGACAACCCGAAAGGGCACGGGCACAACTACGCCATCCAGGTCAGCGTGATGGGAAAGATCGATCCCGAGACCGGGATGGTGATCGACCTGAAGACGCTGAAGGACATCGTGCGCCGGCAGATCGTCGACCGGGTCGATCACACCAGCCTGAACGAGGACGTCGAGTTCCTCCGCGGCGTCATCCCGACCGCCGAGAATCTGGCGCGGTCGTTCTGGCAGCAGCTCGCTCCCGCCATCACGGATGGCATCTTGTACGAGATCGCGCTGCAGGAGACGGAGAAGAACTCCGTCGTCTATCGAGGAGAAGACGAGGAATGAACTACGACCTGGCCATGATGGCGCTCGACGGCCTGATGCGCACCCCGCTCACCGTGCGCGCGGACGGCACGTCCGTGACCTTCACCGGCGAGCCCGCAGCTTTCAAGGAGCTGGCCCGCCTGTGCCTCCTGCTCGGCGGAGCGAGCGATACGGACGATGCGTTCGAGCTGAAACCAGGCGTACACGTGACCGCGGACTCGCCGTTGGTGAATTTGCGGTTGGAGTAATACCAATCATCAACCCTGTCATCCTGAGGCTGCCGGAGTCGTGTAGCCGAAGGCCTAGCTGGCGGAGGACGCCGAAGGACCCCCAGCCTGAAACCCGGACAGGGCGGGGGAATGTCGACGATTCCGCCGCCCAACCGGGATACAACTTGGGGGTCCTTCGACCGTCCCTTCGGCTGCGCTCAGGGCAGGCTCTGCGCCGTGCAATCGCTTCGCGACTACGCGGCTCCGGCGGCTCAGGATGACAGGGTGATGGCTGCCTACGTCAGCGCGGGACGGCCGGTGCCTCTCTTCAGTGCGAAAGTATGCGGGTCAGCACCTGCCCGGGCCGTGCTCCGGTGGGCCGGCCCTCGCGCCACACCGGTTCACCGTTGACGATCACCGTGTCGATTCCCTTCGCCGGCGCGACGGGCTTCTCAAAGCTCGCCGCGTCGTCGATCGACGCATCGTCGAAGAGCACCAGATCAGCGGCGAAGCCTTCCTTCACCGCGCCGCGGCCGGCGAGGCCGAAGGTCCTGGCGGTCAAACCGGTCATCTTGTGAACTGCTTCTTCAAGAGAAAACAGACCGAGCCGCCGATAGTGGCCCAATACTCTGGCGAACGTTCCCCACAGCCGCGGATGCGGCGCCGCATCGTGCGGCAGCCCGTCGGAGCCGATCATCGTGCGCTCGAAACCGAGGATGCGCTGCACGTCTGTCTCGTCCATGGAGAAATAAATCGCCCCCGCGGGGAGCAGCTTCTGAACTGTTTCTTCTTCTGATAGGTTCATCATCCTCGCGATGTCTTTCAGGTCCGTCCCTGAGACCTCGGGGTGCGGTTTGGACCACGTGACCAGCACCTTCGAGGCGATGCCGACGCGGCTCCACGAAAGGATGGTTGAGGAGGCGCAGTAGGGATAGCAGTCGAGGCCGACCTCCTGCGAGCGCATGGCCTTCTCGATGATCGGTAACGTCTCGGCGGAGCGGCCGTAGTTCGGCACCCCAAGCACTTTGTGGTGCGACACGACGACCGGAATGGCGAGCTCGCGGCCGATGCGAAAGGTCTCCTCGAGCGAATCGACCACGCCCTCCGCCTCGTTGCGCATGTGCGTGCAGTAGAGCGCGTTGCGCGCGCTGAGCGGCTGGCACACCTCGATCACTTCCTCTGTGGTCGCGGCGCGCGCCGGCTCGTAGTAGAGGCCGGTCGAGAGGCCGATCGCACCCGCTTCGAGCGCCTCGTCCACCAGCTTCTGCATTTTTGCGATCTCGCCTTTCGAAGCCGGCTTCTCGAGATCTTCCATCGTCTGGACGCGCAGCATGGTGTGGCCGACGAGGAGCGCGCAGTTCGTCGCGGCCGGTTTGTTTCGCAGTTCCTCGACGTACTGCTTGAACGTAGGAAACCGGAACCAGCTACTCTCGTCAGCGATCAGATCGAGCGGTGGCGTGACCGGCTTCGGCATGCCACGCGGCGCGGGCGCGAGCGAGATGCCACAGTTGCCCGCTATCACCGTGGTCACGCCCTGGCTCACCTTGGGCGACATGTCCGGTCCCGAGAGCATCAGCCGGTCGTCGTGGGTGTGCGCATCGATGAAACCGGGGGCCAGGATCTTTCCCGAGGCGTCGATGACGTGGTCGGAGTCCGCCTTTTCAAAGGATCCGATTTTTTGAATACGGCCCTTTTGAATAGCGACATCGGCCTGAAAGCGAGGCGCGCGGGTGCCGTCGACGATGGTCGCGTTGCGGATGACGAGATCGTAGTGGGCCATGGCAGCCGCTCCTGCCTACGTCTCGTAATCTGGCGCGTACATCACCAGCTCCCGCAGGAAGCTTGCCTTGGCGCGGTTGGCGTCGTCGTCGATCTGGAGCAGGTCGCGGATCGAGACCATGCCGAGGAGGTTGCCGTCGTGGACGACCGGCAGGTGGCGGCACTTGCAGTCATGCATCTTCTGGAGAGCCTCGTTGATGGCGTCGGCGGGAGAGGCAACGAAGAGATCCCTGGACATGACGCTGTCGACGCGCGTCTGCTCCGGATCGCGTCCCTCGGCCACCACGCGGGTCAGGAGGTCGCGCTCCGAAAAGATGCCGGCCAGCTTTCCGGCATCGAGCACGGCGATCGCCCCGATATTGTGCTTGCTCATCGTCCGCGCGACGTCGCGGACGCTGGCTGTGGAAGGGACATGATGGAGCGGATGACCCTCGATAATCTCGCCGATCGTTTTCATGAAAACCCCCTACGTTCTCATCCGCGCTCCCAGTCCGTCATACGCCGCGTATTTGTACGCCTCGCTCAGCGTCGGGAAGTTGAAGACGCAGTCGATGAAGGCGTTGATCGTTCCGCCGAACTGCATGACCATCATGCCGATGTGCAGCATCTCGGAGGCGCTCTCGCCGATGATGTGCACGCCGAGCAGGCAGAGCGACTCGGGGTCGAAGACGAGCTTGATGAGCCCCTTCAGGTCGCCGATGATCTCGCCCCGCGCGTTGTCGCGGTAGAACGCCCGGCCGACCGCGAAGGGCGTCCCTTTCTTGTGGCAGTCGTCTTCGTTCAGACCGACGGTGGCCACCTCGGGGATGGTATAGATCGCGTACGGCAGGATCGGCGCGACGTGCATCTTGTACTTCAGATTGAAGGCGTGGACCATGGCCACGCGCGCCTGCTCCATCGAGGTCGACGCAAGAGCGGGGAAGCCGATGACGTCGCCGGCCGCGTAGATGTTCGGTACCGAGGTCTGGTAGTTCTCGTTCACGGTGATCAGGCCGCGGGCCGCGGTGGCCACGCCGGCGCCGTCGAGGTTCAGCCCCTCGACATTGCTCGACCGGCCGGCGGCGTAGAGGACGTTGTCGACGACCATGCACTCGCCGTCCGCCAGCGTCAGCGAGGCTTGCTGGCCGTAGCGTTCGATCGACGCGACGTCCTGGCCGAGGTGCATGGTGATCCCGAGACGGTTCTGAAACTCGCCGAGGAGGATGCGAACGATCTCGCGGTCGATATTCGGCAGGAGCGACGTTCGGCCGTCGATGAGATGGACCTCGACGCCGAGCGCGGCGAAGATCGATGCGTATTCGACGCCGATGATGCCGGCGCCGACGACGGCCAGCTTTGCAGGAATGCGGCCGATGCCGAGGATGGTGTCGCTGTCGCAGATCACCTCGCCGTCGAACGGAACATGATCCGGCCGGTGCGGCGAGGAGCCGGTGGCGATGAGGATCACGCCTCCGTCGATGACTTCCTCGCCGATGGCGTTGGTGATCGCCACGCGCGTCGGGGAGACGAAACGGGCCGAGCCTTCATAGCGGTCGACCTTGTGCCGCCGCAGGTTGTCCTCGATCCGTTTCCACTCGTGGGCGACCACGCGGTCTTTGCGGTACATGAAGTCGGCGACCGTGATGGCGTTGACGGTGAGGTCGATCGAGCCCTCGCGAAAGCCGCGCTGCCGGAAGCCGGAGAGGTGCAGCGCCGACTCCCGGAGTGTCTTCGACGGGATCGTGCCGGTATTGACGCAGGCGCCGCCGACGACCGGCTCGCGCTCGATCAGAGCCACACTCTTACCGAAGTAGGCCGCTTGCGCGGCCCCCTTTTCGCCGGCCGGTCCGGAGCCGATGACGATGAGGTCGTACATGGTGTGTCGGGTGTCGGGAATCGGGGGTCGGGGGTCGGAGAAACTACCTGAGATCCGACCCCCGACTCCCGACCCCCGACTCCCTAATACTCGATCAAAGCGTATACCGGAGTCCCATCCAGTTTCTCCCGTCCACCGAGGAACGCCAATTCGATCACGAAGCCTGCTGCGACGACGGTGGCGCCGCATTCGCGGGCGAGCATCGCCGCGCATGCCGCGGTTCCGCCGGTGGCCAGCAGGTCGTCGATCAGGAGAACGCGGTCGTCGGCGGTGAGGGCGTCGTCGTGGATCTCGAGGATGCCGCTGCCGTATTCGAGCGTGTACTCGCCGCGGCGCGTTTTCCACGGCAGCTTGCCAGGCTTGCGGATGGGGACGAATCCGGCGCCGAGCACGCGCGCCACGCCGCTGCCGAAGATGAAGCCGCGCGACTCGATCGCCGCGACGGCCGTGATGCCGGAGTCTTTGTACGGCTCGGCCAGCGCGTGGGAGATGTAGTCGAGCGCTTCATGCGAGCGCAGCAGCGGCGTGATGTCTTTGAAGACGATGCCGGGCTTGGGGAAATCGGGGACGTCACGGATGTACGATCGCAGGTCCATCAGAACTTCACGTCGAAGTCACCGAGCCGCCCGGTGTAGTCCTTCGCCTCCTGTTCGATGCTGGTGACCTCGGCGTAGCGCGGGCCTTCTTTCAACTCTTCGATCCATTCGTCGATGACGCCCTTTTCGCCTTCGACGACCGCTTCGACGTAGCCGTCGCGGATGTTCTCGATCGAGCCTTTCAGCCCGAGGCGGCGCGCTACGCGGGTGGCGAAGAATCGGTAGCCGACGCCCTGAACCTTGCCGTGGATCTTGATGACTCGTTGTTCCTTGGCCATGGCGCGAGATTGTATGCAATTACCGCCGGGGTTTTGCAGATCGTTGCGGTACCGGAGCGGCGAGGACACGCTACTCCTGAAAATGACACACCTTCACCTGATGATGTACTGCTCACATCTAACGATGAAACACTCGGACCGGATGATGACACACATGGATCGATGTGCGACACGTCAAGATGGAATGATGACATACTGAGATAAGATATTGAAACACTCTGCTCAGATAATGGAACACTCAGTTAAGTTAATGAAACACTCAGTTCCACGAATGAAACGCTCAACTGGCTTGACGAAACACTCAATTCATCTGGTGAAATACTAAACTCAGTTGATGGAACACTCGATTCACTCGATGAAACACTCTACTCACTCGATGAAACACTCTACTCACTCGATGAAACACTCTACTCACTCGATGACACACCGAATCCAGTTAATGACACACCAGATCCAGACAATGACACGCCTCGACCTGACGATGACACGCCTCACGACGACAGGTACGTGCCTACTCCTTCCAGCCGAACTTCCCCACCAGCGGCACGAACTCCGCGACGCCGCAGTCTTCGACCTGCAGGCGCGTGCCGACGCGCATGACGCGAGCCAGGCGCTGGTTGCCCTCGGGGCCGATGGGGATGACGAGCTTGCCGGTCCGCGAGAGTTGCTGGAGCAGCGGCTCCGGGACCTCGGGCGCGGCGGCGGCGACGATGATGCGGTCGAACGGGGCCTGGTCGGACCAGCCGTAGGTGCCGTCGAATACCTTGACCGAGGCGTTGTAGATCTTGAGCGTGCGGATCAGCTCCGCCGCGCGCAACGCCAGCTCGTTGACCCGCTCGATGGAGAAGACTTTGGCGCAGAGCTTCGAGAGGACGACGGTCTGGTAGCCGGTGCCGGTGCCGATCTCGAGGACTTTCTCCTTGCCGGTGAGATCGAGCAGCTCGATCATCCGGGCCACGATGTACGGCTGCGAGATGGTCTGTTTCGCGCCGATGGGGAGCGCGCCCGCGCCGTATGCTTTCTCGGCCACGAGCGTGGGTACGAAGAGATGCCGCGGCACTTCACGCATCGCCTGCAGGATCCGCTCGTCTTTGATGCCTCGCTCGGCGACGTGGCGCTGCACCATGGCGGCGCGCAGGTGCGCGAAGTCGGGCTGCCGCGGACTATCCTTTCGCGTCGTGGCCAAGGAGCTCCTCGAGCGATTTGAGCCGCGGAATCGATTCGTGGTGGGTGAGGTCGAGGTGGAGCGGCGTGATGGCGATGCAGCCGGCTTCGACAGCTTCGAAGTCGGTGTTCAGGCCGGGATGCCAGGTCGGTTTGCCGCCGCCGATCCAGTAGTAGGTCCGGCCGCGGGGATCTTTCCGCTCGAGGATGTCGCCGGCATAGATGCGGTTGCCGAGCCGCGCCACGCGCACGCCGCTGAATTCGACCGGGAAGTTGACGTTGAGGATGATGTGAGGGTCGCGATGCTCGGTGAGCGCCCAGCGGATGAGCCGCTCGGCGAAGACGGCGCAGCGATCGAAGGAGAAGTTCTCCCCGACCAGGGTGGAGAAGGCGATGGAGGGAACGTCGAGGAGCGCCCCTTCGAAGGCGGCCGAGATCGTGCCGGAGTAGGTGACGTCGTCGCCGAGGTTCGGCCCGAAGTTGATCCCGGAGACGACCAGATCGGGACGGTCCTCCCGCATCAGCTTGAGGATTGCCAGGTTGACGCAGTCAGCCGGCGTGCCGTCGATGATGTACTCATTCTCGCGGAGTTTCATCATCCGCAACGGACGGTTCAGCGTGAGCGCATGCGACGCCGCGCTCTGCTCCCGATCCGGCGCCACCACCATGACCTCGACCCCTTCGATGCGCCGGCAGGCATCCGCCAGCTTGCGGAGCCCTTCGCTGTAGATGCCGTCGTCGTTGGTAACGAGGATGCGGGCCATGCGGGCGCATGGTAGCGCATTGCACGAGGGGCGCTGACGTAGCGCCGGCGGCTCGCCGGCGAGTCGCCAACGGCCGTTGTCTCGTGCGTGCGCCGCGTTAGCGGCAACAAGACTGTAGCCAGGGGTGCGAGCGTTTTTGCGAGCACCCCTGGTAATTAGATGTCGTGGTTTGGTGCCGCGTCAGCGGCACTGGAGTAATCGGGGATTCCATCCAATGCCGCTGACGCGGCACGCTTTCAAAGACAACGCAGACCAGGGGTGCTCGCAAAAAGCGCTCGCACCCCTGGCTACCTTCTTGAGCCGCTATCGCGGCGTCGTAACGTCCAATCTCGAGCCACCAGCCGTTGACTGGTGCATGATGGTGCATGCCGGTGTAGGATGAGTCATGGCCCAGCCACAGAAGAGCGTCCGCCAGAGTGTCAGCCTTCCTTCGACAGTCGCGCGGCGTGTCCAGGCGCTCGCGAAGCGCAGCCGCACCAGCGCAAACCGCGTCATCGTCGATCTGATCGAAAGCGGTCTCGAGGCGAAAGAACGCGAGAAGGCCGCATTTTTTGATCTCGCCGACCAGTTGGCTCACACCACCGACCGCGCGGAGCAGAAGCGCCTTAAAGAAGAACTGGCGCGCATGACTTTCGGGGCGCCGTAGTGTCGGAAGTCCGGGGTTAAGCGCCTCTCAATTCACTGTCATCCTGAGGCTGCCGGAGCCGCGCCCGTGGTGTTGGTGATTGCTCAAATCAAACGTCGCGGCGAAGGACGCC
>JADGNY010000244.1 GCA_017883235.1 Thermoanaerobaculia bacterium
GCCGCTGCGTCAGACTCTGGACGGTCACTCCGCGTCGCGCGCGGGTCCCTCCTATTGACTAAGATCGGAAAAGCCGCCAAACGCGGGAAAATGACCACGCATGGCCACTTAGCCGAGGTCGCGATCCGTCTATCTTTCTGTCAGGGCGTTTACACACGACCAAGACCCTAGGCGGACATTGCCGCTGCTGCTTGGCCGGACGTGGAGGCGTCAAGTTTCTACTTCACCACGCCCATTCGCGGCTGGCGAGACAAGTACTAATTCCATTTTCCAGTATTGCTATCTAATATCGTTTGGCCAGAGTACTGCCCCCCTCGGCGTTCCTTACGCGCCGGTGACGGCCTGGCTGCAGGTGCGGCCGGCTGAACCTTCTGCCAGTCGAGGAATTGGCGGAATAACGCCTCTCGATCCTCAGGCGTGGAAGGCGAGCGGGCCTCGCTCAAGAACTGATCGAACTTACGCTTTACCTCGGGGGAGGCCTTCGCGCTACTGTTCCGGTCGATCCATTCTTGTGCGTGCCGGAACCGCGACCAACCGGGCAGCGGCGACTCGAGCGCAACCTCTTTCCATTTCGGATGGAAGGGCGGCTGTTGAAGTACTTCCATCTTGTCGAAGAACGCATCGACAAATCGAGCGAGCCTCCGATAGCGCTCGGTGTTGGGCTGCCAATTGTAGGACGCGAGAACCGCCGGCGCCGCGATTGTGTCGATCCGTTGGCCCTTTGGGATGAGATTGGGATAGTCGTCAGAGGTCAGCACCGCCGGCAGGTAGTCCGCTTGCAACGACTTGACATATTCGACTGGAATCAGGTGAAAATTCTCGTCCTTGATACTCGTGGAAAATTTCGACGGCTTCCCCTGCACCCAAATCATCGCATCGATCTCGCCCTTGCGCAGCTTTTCATACGCAAGTCGTTGCTCGATGTAGGCGAAGTTGGGGCGAATCCCGAGTCGTTCGAACATGATACTGGAAGTTATAAATGTGCCGCCGTTTGGAAGATCGACGGCGACGGTCTTCCCCTCTAGATCCGAAAGCGTGCGAATCGTCTTGGGTGCGAGCACGTGCACTTCTTCATTGTAGAGCTTGGTGATGTACGTAAATTGGCTTCCGATGTTCTTGGCGAAGCCCTTTTTCTCGAGGTAACCGAGGGTGTCGGACCGCACGATGCCGAGGTCGACACCTTTGAGGAACAGAATATCTGCAACACCTTGCACTGATCCGCGGCCGATGATCGACAGCACACGAAGTTTGTCACCATCGTCGAGCACGGAAGCCAAATCGGCGCCGAACTGAACGTAGGTCCCACCGATGGTACCCGTCATGATGGTTACGGTGTTGGAATTGAGACGATCCTTCGTTTCCTGCGTGCCGCTTCCGTGTTTGAAAATGGCTTTGAGCCCTTCGCTTACGTCTCCGGGGTCGACCTGCGTTTGAGCCGACGCTGCTGTGACAAACGCGAGCAGCATCTGTGCCGCGGCAAAAACCCGCCAAGATTGTTTCACCATCGTCAACGCCTCCCGATCTCTTGTCGTTCCGTTTTGCCGAGCTGCTCTGAACTCCGTCGCTGTAGGCTCGCCAACATCTCGAGCCTTTGCGACGCTTCCGCGGAGCCGAACTCCTTTGCGCGCTCGTACCAGATGCGTGCTGTCGCGATGTCTGGAGCAAAGCCGCGTACCCTAATTTTCTCCAGCATGATCGGATCGTAGGTGGCGCCAAGCAGCAACGCCGCGCGCGCGTCGCGAGCCTCTGCCGCTCGCTGTAATACCAGTCGTGCAGCGGCAATATCGCCAGCAGCAATGAATGCCTCGCCGCGTGTGGCGAGCATCGCGACCTCGTCGCGGTCAAGCTGGCGGGGCGCGTAGCCTCCGAGCTGGTAGGTGGCCGTCTCAGGGGCCGGCGTTTCAGCGGTCGTCGTCACCGCTGGGACGGGTATATCGAATACGACTGGAGCGGGTTCGACCGGCGGCGGAAACTCGGGCTCTGAAACAACGGGCAAGCTGCTGGTTAGCGGTAGGGTATCATTGCCGGGCCCGCGAACCGAAGGGCTCAACAAAACCTCATCACCGATGCCGTGAGCACTCGCCTGCATTGCCAGGCTTTGCGGTGCTGGCGATAGGGGCGACTGTGATGTTTTGGTCGGCGAAACCGAAGCCCGGGAGTTAGAGCTCAATAAGTTCGAGCCGATGAGAAATCCTCCAACGGCTACAAACACTACGACAACGCCGAGGGGGGCCCATTTGCCAATTTCGCTTGACGGAGCAGAGTATTGGACGGCGTGATCGATCTCTCGTGCCCCACGGTCCCGCTCTCTGGCTATGGCCCCACCGCTATACTCGTCGGCCTGTGCGCGGCTCGCTGTCTCTCCGCCCGGAGTCACCTCGTCGGCATGGGTCGATTCAGAAGTGTCGTTCTCAATTCTGTTCGGTGGGTCTGGGGACTCTCCGCCGTGCCACCGGCATCGCCCATTCGCCATCGCGTGTGCATGACACTGCGTCAGTTTGCGCGTTAGCGCTCCACAACTCGATGCCCGGTCCAATTCTACACGCATGGCTCTAAACGCATGGGCGGCCTACACTACTTACCCGACATTCCCCAGATGACATGTCTTCTGAGCATCAAGGTACACCCCCGGCCACATGACAATAGGGATGTGGGTAAACCGCGGGACAGAGAGATCATTCCGCGCGGGTGTGGCGGATTTGCAACAATCAGCCCCGCAAACCTCAGCTTTTTCCCCCATCAAGGCGCAGGTCTCCTGTCGTTTGCTTTCGAACACGATACGGTCAACC
>JADGNY010000085.1 GCA_017883235.1 Thermoanaerobaculia bacterium
ATCAAGTGTGACCGGAAGGACCTCGAGACTATGTACCTCTGTCACCTCGCGTAGCCAGTCGTCGATGTCTAGATGAAGATCGATACGACCGCGACGCGCCAGAATGCCCACTTCCCACACAGAGACCGCTGAGAATGCGACGACATCCGAGTCGACGATCGATCTTCTCGCGGCCATGGAAAATTGGCTTTGGATGCCACTCGTCCACCAGACCATGGCATGAGTGTCGATCACGATCACTTCAACGCGTCCCACTCCACGTCGTCGATGGGCGAAACGATATCGCCATGAACGGTCACTGAACCGCGAAGGTGTTCGAGCGCTCGTTCACGCTCGGCGCCTGCGGCGCTCATCCATTCGCCCTTGTAGAGTACGCGGCCCGCTGCCGGCGCAATGTTATCTACGCGTACCAATTTCGCGACCGTCTTGCCATCGCGTTTAAGGCAAATCTCGCCGCCGTTTTCGGCGAGGTCATCGATCAGCGCTTCTCCCTTTGGTCCGAGCTCGGCAACTTCGACATCGATCGTCATGGCACCATCCTAGAACCACTTCGTGCTGCCTTCAACTTCCTCACGCTCCCGCCGCCCGCCGTTTGGCAGGGCGCAGAGCCTCGGACAGATCGTCCGCGAAGAGCGCCGCGTCGTCAGCATCGAGTGAAGCAATCGTGACCCGGATGGCGGGCGGAGTCTTGATCCGATAGCGCTCGCCGGCGGCAACCGCCCAGCCGCGCTGGAAGAGCGCTTGGACGACGGAGCTCTCTTCGGCGAGGGGGATCCAGATGTTCAGCCCGGAAGTGCCATGAGCCTCGATGCCGCGGACGCGCAGAGCGCCGATGAGGGCATCGCGGCGCCGCGCGTATGTGCGCTCGGCGCGGGCGAGCTGCTTCTGAACGCTCTTGTCCCGCCAGAGCGCGACGACGAGCTTCTGAAGGATGTGGCTCACCCAGCGGATGCCGAGCGTTTGCCGCCCCTCGACGCGGGCGATCGTCCGCGCGTCGCCGGAAAGGATCGCCAGCCGGAGATCAGGTCCAAGGGACTTCGAGACCGAACGGACGACGGCCCATCGCTCACGTGACGCTTCGACGAGCGTGAAGTACGGCGTACCGGCCACGGGGCCGGCGTGATCGTCCTCGATGACCAGGAGCTCGGGCCGCTGGCGAAGGAGCGCGCGCAGTTGCCGGCCGCGCTTGTCGGTGACGGCGGCGCCGGTCGGGTTCTGCGCCCGCGGCGTGACGATGATGGCCTCCGCGGTTCCGGCCCGCTGCATTGCCGCGGGCAGCAAACCCTCGTCGTCCACGGCGACCGGTACCGGCACAAGCGAGAGCGCGTGGAGGAGGTCGATGACGCCGGTGAAGCAGGGATCTTCGACGAGAACGCGGTCGCCCGGGCGCAACTGCTCGCGCAGCACGCGTTCGATGCCGTCGAGTGCGCCGCTGACGACGGCGACCGAATCGGCGGGAACACCGTCGCCGGCGAACTGCGTACGCGCCATCGCCACGAGGTCGGGGTCGCTGAGGTCATCGCGATACAGCCGCGGGCTTCCGTCGAGCTTGCGGAGAAACGGCGCCAGATCGGGCAGCATGTCCTGCGCCGGATTGCCCGTGGCCAGATCGCGAACATGCGGGGGCAGCAGCGCGGGAGCGGGCGGGGCGGCGGGGGAGGCGTGGCGGACGATCGTTCCGCGGCGGCCGTCGGCGAAGGCGATCCCGCGCTCCTGCAGGATGCGGTAGGCGGCGGCCACGGTGGCCGGGCTGACGCCGAGCTGCTGCGCGAGCGCGCGCACGGGCGGAAGGCGCTCGCCGCCGGCGATCCTGCCGCCGGCCGCGGCCGACTCGGCGCTGGCGGCAATCTTGACGGCGGTGGTGCCCTTGAGGTAGCTTTGTACTGACATATGAGCGACACTGTACTAGAACAAAGCACGTCATTGCAATCGCCGCGTACGACCGTCAAGCGTCTGGCCAGGCGAGGCCGGTACGGCCGCGAGACCATCAACGGCATCATCGATGAGGCGCTGATCTGTCACGTCGGTTTCGTCGTCGACGGTTCGCCGGTCGTCATTCCGACCATCCATACGCGGATCGGCGAGACGCTCTACTTCCACGGCTCGGCCGCCAGCCGGATGCTTCGCTCGTTACGAGAAGGTATCGATGCCTGTGTGACGATCACCCTTCTCGATGGCCTGGTGATGGCCCGCTCCGCCTTCCATCACTCGATGAGTACGCGACGCGCTATCAGCGCTGACTACTCGGTGCTCCACGGGGGGACCACGCCGTTCATGCGCGCGTAGGCGACGGACTGGCCGAGGTGCTCGTGCAGGTGGCTCAGCGCCATCATGAAGGCCGCCCGTTCGGTGCTGTCGTTGCCGAACATGCGAATCGGTTTGTCGAGATCGGCGTCGCTGGTGTTCACGATCGCATTGCGCAGGAAATCGAACGAGCGGCGCAGCTCCTCGACGACGTGCGGTTTCTCCGTGACGCGCTCGAACGACCGCGTGTCCAGCATCGGCTTGTCGCCGACGAAGCTGACCAGCGTGTAGTTGCCGCCGGCGATGTGCATGTAGACCTCGCTGACGGAGCGGACGCCGCGGACCGGCCGCCACGAGTACCTGTCGGCCGGCATGGCCAGGGCCAGCGACACGATTTTCTTCTGCAGGTCATCGAGATCGTGAAGCAGTTCGGCGCGCACGCCGGTCTTCGGTACCGAGGGAGACGCCGTCTGCCGGACCTCGCGCGGGTGCGCGGGGACGGCAGCCGGAAGCGGCATAGCGAGGACGATCAAAATCGCGGCGATGGAGGTTAGTCGCATTCTGGATTCCCGAGTGCGCAACAGGTTACTCCCGCCGGATATTTGCGAGCAATGAATGATCTGGTGCGAGGACGACCTTGCGCGCCACGAGGGGAAACTCCTGCGACATCGTTTCCTCGTTCTTTCGGATGGGCATGAAGAAGGTGCCGGAGCGGTTGCCGTCGAACTCGACGCGTATCGGTACGGCCAGCAGAAAATCGTCGCGGACGCCGCTCCGTTTCACCGTAACCGTCAGCCTGGAGCCGCCGGTCGAATTCGGCTCGATCTTGTAATTCCAGCGCAGCGTCGGGATGGCCGAGTCGTAGATCCAGTCATCGAAGAAGAAGCTCCAGTTGCCAGGCGCGTTTTTCTCGACGACCTTCTGGAAATCGGCGGTGCTGGCATCCTTGCCGCTGTACTCCTTGACGAAGTCTCTGAGGATCTTGACGAAGACGTCGTCGCTGTGCGTCTTGAAACGCAGGATCGAGCGTAGCATGTGCATGACGAGCGGACCCTTGTGGTAGGCCTGAATCTCGTAACCGGCCGGGATCTCCGAGGTGCCCGCGCGGTAACCAACGCCGATGGGCCCGAGCCGGGCGCGGGCGGCGCCGTTGAACTCGATCAGCCAGGGACGATTGAACTTGCTGAAGCCGCCGGAGAGATTGCCCTGCACGATGCCGTCATAGGCGTTGATGATCTCGTCGTAGTACTTGTCGCCGCCCTTCACCGTCGCTTGCACGAACATCATCGACGAGTACTCGGCGAATGATTCGCTCAACCACTGATCGCGATACGTCTTCCAGCCGATTTTGTGGCCCCACCATTCGTGTGCCACCTCATGTGCCCGAAAGAGCTCCGTGGCGCCCGGATGCTCCTCGTAGGTGAACTCGGAGAGGTGCAGGAATCCGTCGAAGGCCTGTCCATGACCCGCGGCGATCGCGGTTACATAGATTTGCTGGGTGTCGAGCTTGTCGTCGAACAGGTATTGATAGAAGCGCAGGGAGTTGACGACGTCGGCCCCGGCATTGCGAATGCGCGTGCCGGGGTCGAGCCCTGTCACGGTGCCGAACGAGATGACTTTCGGGACGCCCGCGATCTCGAGCGGGACCTCGGTGAAGCGCTCGGCTGTCGAGAAGGTCACCATCTTCGCCGGCTTCTCGATCAGCCATATCGAATTCTTACTGCCGTCAGGCGATTCCGTCTCCGTGGTGCGCCTTCCCATGGCGCGCACTTCGTTGCGCCTGGCTACCTTCAGCTCCAACCGCGCCGTCGTTTTGTCGAACGCCTCGGAAACCGTGGGATACCAGGTATTGCCGAAGGCGTAGTTCGGCGTTTCCAGTTCGTAGCGGAACGTGACGACGTGTGACTCGTTGACCTTCAACGGCGCAGGAAAGATGAGCGTGAAGGAGTAGTCGTATACGTCGTGGTCGAGGGAGGAGCTCCGGGCGCCGATGTGATCGCGAAGGATGGCCAGCGACTGCCCTTTTTCATCCGTCGCGGCGAGATTCTGCGCCGTCGGATCGAGATGGAGAGGCAAGGCAACCAGGCCGTCGATGTTCGCCGCAATCGTTTCCTCGATCGTGTAGTGGCCTTTGAGCATCAATTGTTCCGTCGCGCCCACGCGGCGCGGGTTCCACGTGCCCCTGGACAAGTCCGCCTTCACGTCGAGATGGCTCACGGTTGCGGGGCGGACATCGTGTTCGCCGGGTCCGCCAGTCGCCGAACGGTCCTCCGCACGATCGAGACTGATCCACACCTCGGCGGTTTGCCGGTCCCATCGAATCAACTGGCTCTCTTCACGGCGGAAGGAGTCGTAGTCGTAGGTGACCCAGCCGAAGTCCGCGGTCTTCATGGCCGCGGTCATCTTCAGGGCGCCGGGGTTGAGCATCCCCGCGATGACAGCGGCGTCGACGTCGGTGCCGAGGTCGATCAGCCAGTGATTGTGGCGATTCTCAGCGACGGCATTCTTTGCGAACGGTTCCTTCACTGCCGCCGGGAACAGTTTGTCGAGGGTGTCGTCCGAGGCACGCAGAACGAGTTGTGTGAACTTCTGATCGATTGACGCGATGTCCTTCCGGGAGAAACGACGGAGCTGTGCCACTTCGATGCGGTCGGGGACCGTCATGGTGAAGTGCCCTTCGCCCTCGAAGACCAGTCCCGTCACGCGGCCCGATGACGTGGGCTGCATGAGATGGACGCTGCCTGATGTGAGTGTGATGGTGGCTGTGTCGCGCCCGATCGATATCGCCTGCGTCAGCGCGATCGGCGCGCTGGCGAACTGCCATTTCTGCAGGCGATCGTAGTCGGCGCGCGCTTGCGCCGGATCGGCTGCGAAAGCGGGCCATGAGAAAGCGACGAAGACAAAGACCGTCAGCAGCGACGATTGAAGTCGCATGGATCCCCCTGATGGATGCATGGAAAATAGACCGTTGGATAGCTTTGGCACTCTAGCACCACCCCGGCTGTTGTTTGACTGTAACGACTGTTTCAAGAAACACTCGTTACATGCCAGCGCGCCGGGATGAACTGCTCGAAGCGACGGTCCGCTATCTGCTCGAGAACGGGGTCGCCGAGCTCTCTCTTCGCCCGCTGGCGGCCACGATCGGCTCGAAGGCGCGCCTGCTGGTCTATCACTTCGGTTCGAAAGAACAGTTGCTGGTCGAGGCCATGGGGCTGATCCGAGGCCGCGCGAAGGATGCGCTGGACGCGATGATGACGGCGCAGGCCGGCAGCACGGACCTTGGCGTGCTCGTACGCGCTCTGTGGAAATGGTCGACGTCCAAGCAGAACCGTCCCTATTTGCGCCTCTTCTTCGAAATGCACGGACTGGCGCTTCAGTACCCGAGGCAGTACGCGTCATATCTTCAAGGATCGATCGATAGCTGGATCGATCTGCTGACATCCACGCTGGCGCGGGCGCTTGGCAGGGCGCGGGCTGCGACCATGGCAACGCTGATCGTCGGCGTCATCGATGGGCTATTGCTGGACGCCCTGGCCACAGGCGACTGGAAACGTACAGGCAGAGCCGTCAACGAGTTCGCCGCGCAACTGTCGCGGAAAAGGAGATCCGGACGATGAAACGTCTGATCATGGTTGGATTCGCGATCTGGTTCGTGGCAACGATTGCGTTGCGTATTGCCGGTCAGCGGGTGCTGAATCCCGACAGGCCGTGGTCAATCATCGCCCTGCTTGCGATCTCGGCGCTCCTGATGTTCCGGCTTCCGCGATTTCTCTTCTCGCGTCTCGCGATTCCGCGAGAGTTGCGCGCCGTCGGCGGCATCGCCCTGGTCGCACCCGGCATGTTTCTCGACACGGTGAGTGCCGTCTGCTTTTCGAGCGTCTTTCCAAACATCCGGCCCGGCGCGGCTGGACTGTTCGGCGGTTGGTTGCTCTTCTGCAACGTGGTGGTTTTAGTGAGCGCCGCTACGACACGCTACGGAACGGCTGGCGGAGCCGCGGCGACGGACCAGTGAGCATTGCGGAACCGCCAGCCGGCGGGTCCTGACTCGGCTACTCCCGCGAGCGACGAACTGGCGCACCGCATCGGTGTCGGATGCTGGTGACGGCGCGGGTGCGTTGGTCGATATACGGGCACTGATCGCCGCGGCAAGAAGTGGAGCAGTGATCGGCAGGATTCTGATGGTCCACCTCGGTTCGCTATGCGAGATGGTTTCGCGGTTGGACGGCACAGTAGTTGCTCTGCATGTATCAGGAGGCATCAAATGTCAGACGAGAAACGAACCACCGAGACTGAGACCAAGACAAAGCACGACATGCTCGGCAATCCGAAAGAGCAGAAGACCACCGTCAAAGAGAAAGATGTCGACTCTTCAGGCAACAAGTCGGAAACCAAGACGGAGTACAAAGAGAAGAAGTAGCCGGGCAGTCTCACGCGGAGGCGCGGGGATCTCTCTTCTCCGCGTCCTCCGCGCGCGTCCAGGTGAGATGGGGAAGACCCCCTCGAGCTGAGCCCGAGTGCAAGCTACGGCTCAGCATTCTCGGATTCACCGCGTTCTTTCGACTCCGCCGCGGCAATCTCCAACCGATTCTCCTTGATCTCCAGGCGCAACCTGCCGAAGAAGCTCATGTAGACGTTGGCCAGCCACACCAGCGAGAAGCCCGCGATGAGATAGCCTCGCCAATCATCGAACAGCAGCTTGTAACGGGTGATGAACAGGAAGAAGGCTGTGACGTAGTGGCTGAAGCAATACTCGCAGGTGAAGAGGTAGAAGAACTTGCGCTCGAACAGGCGCCGGCACGATTTGCTTCTCGCCACGCACCAGTCGCGAGGCTCCCGAAACACTTCTTCATGCGTCACCGTCCAGGCGATGGACGCGATCGGAATCGGGAGAACGAACAGGAGCGCCAAATCGCGGTACAGGCTCATCCGTTCACCGCGTCGTTCCACGTCTCGACGGCCACGCCGCATCAACGTGACGTGACGTCTGGGTCGCGGCTTTATAATGCTTCGTGCTCGAGGCCATCAACTGTTCCAGTTCTACCTGTCATGACCGCTTATCCGCATGACGGACCTGCCGTCACTCGCCCTTGGCCGGCTTGAGCCGAGGAGATGCACCGGCGGGTAGGAAGGGTGGTTGGTGCGAAAGGGGGGAATCGAACCCCCATGGTCTAATGACCACAGGCTTCTGAGACCTGCGCGTCTACCAATTCCGCCACTTTCGCATGTCGAGCGGGGACCGAGATTCTCGGTTGCTCGCTGTGGAATGTCAATCCGCCGTCTCGTATTCCGTCAGCAAGCCTGGAACCCGGCAACCTCACGGCCGGCCTTCCAACCATCCTCCAAAGGGGCTATTCTCCTGACGGATATCTGCCGAGAACCCATGCTGCCGACCGAAGCGGTCTCCGCGATGACGGAGCGCGCGAAACCTATCGTCGTTCCCCCGCCGGAAAACGTCGCTACCGAGATCTGGAATCTCCCGAACTCGCTGACGCTCTTCCGCATCTTCCTCGTGCCGTTCATGGTGGTGGTGCTTCTGACGAAGTATTCGAACTACCTCGGACTGGCCATCTTCTTCGTCGCCGCGATCACCGACTACTTCGACGGCTACTTCGCCCGCAAGTACAACAAGATGACGCGCCTCGGGGCGCTGCTCGATCCGATCGCGGACAAGCTCCTGATGTCGGCGGCCTTCATCTCGCTCATCGAGTTGGGACTGGCCCGGGCCTGGATGATCGTCATCATCATCGGCCGGGAGTTCGCCGTCTCCGGCCTGCGCTCGATCGCGGCCCAGCACGGCGTCACCATCGCCGCCTCACCGCTCGGTAAGACGAAGATGGTCGCGCAGGTGGTGGCTATCGCGCTGCTGATCGTCGGCTACGAGCTGGGCAAGTTCCGCTTCATCGGCGAGCTGGCGCTCTGGGCGGTGATGCTGTTTGCGCTGGTCTCCGGCGTCGATTACTTCATCAAGTTCTCAAGGGCGGTGTTGAAGCCGTAGTGCTGCGCCTTCGGCGCGTTGTCTGCGTCTTCGCGGCGTTGTCGGTTGTCTGCGCCTGCGGGCGCGTGGTCGATTGGCGAGTAACAGGGCAACTCAGCAACCCAGCAACTACTCTCCGCCCTCTTCGAGCGCTTCGAGATTGCCGAGAATCGATTCGATGCGATCGCGAATCTCGGAGCGCTCGCGCTTGAAACGCTCGTTGTCTTCTTCAAGAGTCGAAGCCCGGTCCGCGGCGTCTCCCTGCTCCTGTATGCGCGCGGTGGCGTCCTCGAGCTGGCGGCGGAGGGTGTCGCGTTCGCGGCGCAGCTCCTGAATCGTGGCGATCGCTTTTTCCACGCGGTCGTTGAGGCGTCCGAGGATTTCTCCCTCCTCGGTTCCGGCAAGGCTTAACTGGTCGTTGTCGCGGTTCTTCTTCACGTTTGTCTTTCCCAATTAGAGTAGTTTCACCGGCAGCGCAGCGGCGAGCCGGGAGGCGAGGTTTTGCTGGAATCCGGCGATCTCTTCCTGTGTCAGCGAGCGGTCGAAGGCTTGGTACCACATACCGAGCGTGGTCTTGATGATGTCGCCGGTCCCTTCCGGCACGAAGCGATCGCGCAGGCCGACTTCGTGCAGGTAAGGCACATCGAACGAGCGAATGGTATCGATGATGCGCTGATATTCGATGTCGCGCGCGTGCGTGAGCGCGAGGATCATCGGTACGCCGGGGAAGCGCGCCACGGGCGTCATCGTCCACGCGCTGTTCGCAGAGGCGATGATCGCCTCGATGTCGATCTCGGCAACGGCGACATCGCCCTTGATCCCGAAGGTCTGCAGCACGTCGGCGGAGAGAAATCCGAGGGTGGCAACCTCGCGGTCGCCGTGCCAGGCAGTGGCCCGCTTGCCGCTGCGCAGCCAGCGTTGATCGGAAACTGCGAAGGTGACGTCGACATGCATCTTCGCCGCGACCTGCTCGACGATCCCCTTGACGTCGAAGAAATCGACCGGCCTTTTCGCATCGCCCCAGAATGTCCCGATCGAGCCGTAGAGGACGATAGCGATGCGATGGTGTTCGTGGACGCGGGTGTCGGGTGTCGGGTGTCGGGTGTCGGAGCTTCGCCGATGGTACGTTCTGCCGACTTCGAACAAAGCGCCGTCGCGCGTGCCGTAGGAGCGATTGAAGGCGACGGTTTCGAGCAGACCGGGAACCAGCGACAGGCGCATCGCCTCGATTGCTTCGGAGAGCGCATTGGTGATTGCGATCGGTGCCTCATCGGAGACGAGCGCGTTCCACTCCGGGCGGACGAAGGAGTAGTTGATGGCCTCGGACAGGCCACACCCGACGAGGACGTCGCGAATCGTGTCTTCGGCAATGTCCGCGGCTTCGCGGCGTACATCACCCGTGGTCATGCGCGGCAACTCGGCAGGAACGTTGTTGAGACCGAAGAAGCGGAGCACTTCCTCGATCAGGTCTGCCTCTTCGTGAATGTCGCCCCGATACGTCGGTACCGTGACGCGCAGACCGTCGTGAACCTGTTCCGCGTTGAAGCCGAGGCGGCGGAAGAGCTCCAACCCGTATCCGATACCGACGGCGCCGGCCGAGGCCTCGTGCAGCTTCGTCGAACGGAGGCGGATCGTCTTCGGCGTCACCTCTCGGGCGACGACGTCGACCGGCGACTCGGCGATGCCGCCGCCGCTGTCGACGATCATCCCCGCCGCTTCCGCGATCACGGCCAGAGTGTCATTGGGATCGACGCGGCGTTCGAACCGGTACGAGGCGTCCGTCTTCAGGCCCAGCCGCCGCGCGGTACGCCGGATCGTCGGAGGATCGAACCAGGCACACTCGAGCAGCACATTGCGCGTCGATGCCGTGATCTCCGACTCGAAGCCGCCCATGATTCCGCCGAGTCCGACCGCACGCTGCCCATCGGCGATGACGACGGTATCGGGATCGATCTTGCGCATCTCGCCGTCGAGACTCTTCATCGTCTCGCCTGATTTTCCCCGGCGAACGATGATGGTCTGCCCGCTGACGCGATCGAGGTCGAAGGCGTGAAGGGGGTGGCCGAGGGCGACCATCACGTAGTTGGTGATGTCGACGATGTTGTTGATCGGACGCAGGCCGACCGCTTCGAGGCGCTTCGACACAAGTGGTGAGGAGGGCTTCACCGCGATGTTGCGAATAACCAGAGCGGTGTAGCGCGCGCACATTTCCGGCGTTTCGATGCGGATCGTTGGCGGCGAGGACGCCGCCAGGCCAGCCGGTGAGGACGCCGGCGGTCGGGTTGTCGCTCGCCCCAGCGCGGCGGCCAGCTCGCGGGCCATGCCGAGGTGCGACATGGCGTCGACGCGGTTGGTGGTGATCTCGAGATCGAAGACGGTGTCGTTGCCATGGCTCTCGGTCGATTCCACGGCGTGGCCGATTTCGGTCAGGCGGACGCCGAGCTGGTCATCGCTGAGATCGGAGAGATCGACGTAATCGTTGAGCCACTGACGGGAGAACTTCATCGGGGCCGGGATTGTAGCTCAGCGCTCGGGCGGGTCGCCGTCGGTGTCGCGCTCGTCCTCGCGTGTGGACTGCATTGCCTCGACGATGTCGCCCTTCCCATCATGAAAGATCGACTCGATATTGGTCATCGCCGCGCTCAGCGATCCTGATGTGCCGTGCTGGCCCTGGCTCCGCTTCATCGCTGCGATTGCGAACGCCACGATCGCGACGACCAGGATGCCGATGCCGGCGATTGCGAGACAACCCAGAAAAATGGTCATTCGAACGATGCGCGTGCCAGGAGTGCTTCGGCCGCATCGTGCGGATTGTTGCGCTTGTGCAGCACGTCGTCGAGGATGGCGTTGAAGTCCGGCGTCGCCGCCCGCAGCCGGCTGATGAACTTCTCCTTCAGCGTCGTCTCGATCCGGATGCGCACCCGTTCGCGGTTGCGGCGATCGAGTTCGCCCGATGACTGAATGTGCTCGAAGTGCTTGACGATGGCCGCGTCGAGATCCTCGGTGCCCTGACTGGTCGACGCCACTGTCTTTACGATCGGCGGGATCCAGTCGCCGTGCTCTTCGACCAGCGACATCATCATCGTCACCTCGGTGACCGTGCGATCCGCGCCCGGCCGATCCGCTTTGTTGACGACGAAGATGTCACCGATCTCCATGATGCCGGCTTTGATCGCCTGAATGTCGTCGCCCATGCCGGGAACGAGCACGACGACGTTCGTCTGCACCGTGCGGATGATCTCTACTTCGTCCTGGCCGACGCCGACCGTCTCGACGAGTACGATGTCGAAGCCGGCAGCATCGAGCAGGTCGACGACGTCGTTCGTCGCTTTCGCCAGCCCTCCCAGAAACCCGCGCGTGGCCATCGAGCGGATGAAGACGCCGCGGTCGGTGTAGAGATCGGCCATGCGAATGCGGTCGCCGAGGATCGCACCCCCGGTGAAGGGTGACGTCGGATCGACGGCGATGATGCCGACTTTCTTATCCTGCCCGCGGTAGTACTTGGCGAGCGACGCCACCAGCGTCGACTTGCCGGCGCCGGGCGAGCCGGTGATACCGACGATCCGCGCGCGTCCGGTGGCCGGATAAATGTCGGCCAGCAGACGATCCGCGCGGCCGTCGTCGCGCTCGATCAGCGAAACTGCCTGCGCCAGTGCGCGGTACTTGCCGCTGCGTAGTGCTTCGGCGAGATCGGTGACGAGGGTTTCGGAAGCCGGGGGTCGGGGGTCGGAGTGCTCCGCCATCCTGATCTCCTACTCCGACAACCGACAACCGACAACGGACAACCAAATCACTGATTCACTCCGGCCAGCAGATTCCGCGCGATCACCATCCGCTGGATCTCGCTCGTCCCCTCGCCGATAGTGCAAAGTTTCACATCGCGGTAGTACTTTTCGGCAGGGAACTCTTTGATGAAACCGTAGCCGCCGAAGATCTGCACGCCTTTCTCCGTCGCGCGCACGGCGACCTCGGAGGCGTAGAGCTTTGCCATGGCCGAGGCCTGCGTCACCTTCTGCCCGGCATCCTTGATCGTGGCGGCGCGATAGCAGAGTAGGCGCGCGGCATCGATCTCCGTGGCCATATCCGCGAGCATGAACTGGATGGCCTGGAAGTCGGAGATCGATTTGCCGAACGCCTGGCGTTGCTTGGCATAGTCGCGGGCCGCTTCGTACGCGCCGCGCGCGATGCCGACCGAAAGCGCGCCGATGGAGATGCGGCCGCCGTCGAGCACTTTCATGGCGTCGATGAACCCGTAGCCGATCTCGCCGAGGATGTTCAACGACGGAACGCGGCAATCCTCCATCACCAGTTCGGCGGTGTCGGAGACGCGCATGCCGAGCTTGTTCTCCTTCTTTCCGGGCCGGATGCCGGGGCGATCCATCTCGACGGCGAAGGCGGTGATGCCGTGCTTCTGATCCGACTTGTCGGTCACGGTCAGAACGACGGAGATATCCGCGTAGGTGGCGTTCGTGATGAAGTTCTTCGTCCCGTTCAGCACCCACTCATCGCCGTCTTTGACCGCGGTGGTGCGCATGCCGGAAGCGTCGCTGCCCGAGCCGGGCTCGGTGAGGCCCCACGCGCCGATCCAATCGCCGGAGGTCAGCTTCGGAAGCCACTTCTTCTTCTGTTCGTCGTTCCCTGCAAGGTAGATATGTCCCGTGCCGAGAGAGTTGTGCGCGGCGACGCTCAGGGCGAAGCCGCTGTCGACGACGGCCAGCTCTTCGATGACGTGGATGTAGTCGACGTAGGAGAGCCCCGCCCCGCCGTACTCCTCGGGGACGGTGACGCCGAGCATGCCCAGCCCGCCGGCGCGCTTGAAAACATCGGTAGGGAAGTGCTGCGCCTCATCCCACTCCATGAGGTGTGGCTTGATCTCGCTGAGCGCGAAGTCGCGCACCATCTGCTGAATCTGTGTCTGCTCGTCGGAAAGACGGAAATCCATTCACGCTCCTCGGGGATCTCATTGTCCAGGGGGCGCGCAGGCAGCGCGCCGCACAGGCGGAAAGGGGATGATAGCAGGGAGGTGGCGTGTTGGTAGAATTGTGAACATGAGCGATCTGAAGCGACCGATCGTGATGCCGACCGCGGAGAACAACGAAGTTCTCCGCGCGATCCGTGACAGCGATGCCGTTGATTGGCGTATCGACTCCACGATGATGATTGACATGTTAAGGAAAACGCCGGCTGAACGACTCGAGACCGCAGCGGCCTCTGCGCGCGGCTTGCACAAATTCTTGTCCGGTGTGCGCATCCCGAAGAAATGAGCGACGTTTTTGAGTACTTCGAAGTTCTCGCGACACTGAATGCGCACAACGTTCAGTACGTCCTGATCGGGGGGCTGGCCGCGAACCTCTGGGGCCTGGACAACATCACTCAGGATGTCGATGTCTGTTACGCACGGGAGCGCGGAAACGTAGTTTCTCTCGTGAAAGCACTCAAGTCGATGGATGCTCACCTGCGAGGGTTTCCGAAGGGTCTTCCGGAGATCATCGATGAACGGACGTTTCGACTAGGCGACACGATGACGTTCGAGACGAAGTTCGGCAAATTCGATTGCCTCGGCACTCCGGGAGGAACACGCGGCTACGCGGATCTAGCACAGCAGGCCACATCAATGGACATCGGCAAAGGCACCATGGTTCTCGTCGCCGATATCGACGACATCATTCGGATGAAGAGAAGCGCTGGACGAGTGAAGGATTTGACCGCCGTCGAAGGTCTCAAACTCCTTAAGGAAGTCCGACGAGATCTCGATGCGAAGGGTGAGCCGCCGAAGGACGACTGATACTCACAGCAGCATCCGATACACATCGTTCTTCCTCATCCCGAACTTCTCCGCGACCGCCTTCACCGCATCATTGCGTCGCATGCCGCCGGCCCGGAGCCGCTCGAATTCGGCCGCGATCTCCTCGGGCGAGGCAGCACTGGTCGCGGCGTGGGCGGCCGCGAATACCAGCGTGATCTCGCCGTAGATCGATTGCCGCGAGCGCAGCTCGGCGAGCACCTCGCTGATCGTGCCGCTGAGAAACTCCTCGTGAAGCTTGGTCATCTCGCGGCCGACGGTGAGCTCGACATCGCCGAGGACGGCCAGCGCATCCTCCAGCGAATCGACGACGCGCTCTGGCGACTCGTAGACGATAGCGGTGTGGCCCAGCTCCGCGACCGTGCGATAGAAGTCCGTTCGTTCGCCGCGGCGATGCGGCGTGAATCCGAGGAAGGTGAAAGGGAGGGGAGCGATGCCGCTGGCGACGAGCGCGACGACGCCGGCAAAGGGTCCCGGGATGGGCTCGACGACCAGCCCCAGCTCGCGCGCCACGCGCACCAGCCGGAATCCCGGATCGCTGATCACCGGCATGCCGGCGTCGGAGACGAGAGCGATGGTCTCGCCCGCGGCGATTCGATCGGCGAACGCCCGGGCTTTCGCCTCTTCGGTGTGCTCATCGAAACGCTCGGTGGGCTGGGCGATGCCGAAGTGCGTCAGGAGCTTGCGCGTATGGCGCGTGTCCTCGCAGAGGATGAGGTGGGCCGATTTGAGCGCCTCGATCGCACGCGGCGGGAAATCGCCGAGGTTGCCGAGCGGTGTGCCGACGATAAGGAGCTTTCCCGTCATCGCTGTGCGTAGCTCCGTGCCAGCAGGATCGCCGCCGCCGAGGCGACGTTCAGCGACTCCATTCCATGCGACATGCCGATGGCGATTGTTCTTGCGGCCTTTGCGATCTCTGGCGAGAGCCCGGAACCTTCTCTGCCAAACGCCAGAATCGCGCGCCGGAAAGGGGGATCGGCGATTTCCGCGCGCGTGTCCGCGGCGACGATGGGCCAGCCGAATGCGAGCAATTCCTCGGCGGTGCAGCTCACGACCGGCACCGTCAGGATCGCGCCGGCGGAGGCCCGGATCGCCTTCGGTCCGAAGGCGTCGGCGCAGCCGGGCAGCAGGGCAATCCCATTCGCGTCGAAGGCAGCGGCCAGACGCACGATCGTTCCGACGTTTCCGGGGTCCTGCACGCCGTCGAGCGCGATGACGATCGACGTTTCGCGCCCGAAGAGCGCACCGATCGAAACGCGAGGCCGCTCGAAAAGGCCGATGACGTTCTGCGGCGACTTCGTTTCGGCAAGCACGTCGAAGATCTCCGAAGAGAAATCGACATCGCGTGTCACCACCTTGATCGGCGTCCAGCCCGCCGCGATGGCGTCGCTGACCGCTTTCGGTCCTTCGATCACGATCTCGCCGGCGTGCTCGCGGATCGCTTCGCGGATGCGTTTGAACCAGGGATTCTGCCGGCTGCTGATCTTCATCAATTAGAATGCACGCTCCTGGCGGGGCGATGATACTGAAACTCATCAAAGCGACGACCGCGGCCTCCGCCGCGGCCTGGTCTGCAATCTGGACCTTTCCCAGCATCCTCCTCTCCGCCTTCGTCATCGCCTGGGCCGCGGAGGCGGCGCAGTTCCTCATGTCGCAGGGATTGGCGCTGGCGATTCTGGCATGGCTGCAGACGCTCCCCGAGTTCGCCGTCGAAGCGGTCATCGCATGGCAGGCGGGGAAGGATCCGACGCAGATGCACCTGGCCATCGCCAATTTCACCGGCAGCCTGCGTCTGCTGGTCGGGCTGGGATGGCCGATGATTTACTTCGTCGCCGCGGCGTTCGGCTGGCGGCGCGAGCGGCGCTTCATCAGCGTTCAGCTGGACGCTGAGCATTCCGTCGAAGTCTTCGGCCTCTTTCTCCCGATCGCCTACTTCACCTTCATCTGGTGGAAAGGAACGTTGTCGCTGTGGGATGCGCTGCCGCTCACCGGGTCGTATGTGCTCTACCTCTGGATCCTCTGGAAGATCCCGCCGCGCGACGATGAAGGAGAAGCGCTGGACGACCTCGGCATCGTCCCGCGCACCGTTCTGAAGATGCCGCCGAGGCGGCGCAACGCCGCGATCTGGATCCTTTTTCTCGCTGGCGGCGCGATTCTCTGCTTCGCCGCACATCCGTTCCTCAATTCGATGCTGGCCATCGCCACCACGCTCGGCGTGTCGAACTTCGTCTTCGTGCAATGGGTGGCCCCGTTCCTCTCCGAGTTCCCGGAGAAGCTGAGCGCGTTCTACTGGGCGCGCAAGGTCAAGACGGCCAACGTGGCGCTGATGAACATGGTGTCGTCGAACATCAATCAGTGGAGCATCCTCTCGGCGATGATCCCGGTCATCTTCGTCATCAGCGCGGGCGAGATCCGGCCGCTGGTCTTCGACTCGCACCAGCGTGCCGAGATCCTGCTGACCATCCTGCAGAGTTTTCTCGGTTTTCTCCTCTTGCTGAACCTGGAGCTCAAGCTGCACGAGGCACTGATTCTCTTCGTCTTCTGGCTCGTGCAGTTCGCGGTCCCGTCATGGCGCGGACCGATGATTTATGTGTATCTTGCATGGTGCATTGTCGAGCTGGTGCGGCTGGTGATGAGCCGGCAGGCACCGGCAGCATGGCGCGGCTTGCGCACGACGCTCGGAGAACGATTCACCTGATGGGAATGGATGTGGTCATGAAGCCCCGCATCCGCTTGACGCGCCGCGTGAGCGAGATGCAGATTTCGCCGACGCTGGCGATGATGAATCGTGCCATCGAGCTGACCGCTCAGGGTGTCGACGTCGTCGACCTCGGGCCGGGCGAGCCCGACTTTCCAACGCCCACCTCCGTCTGCGCGGCGGGCAAGCGGGCCATCGATCAGGGATTCACGAAATACACGAGTGGCAACGGCACCAAGGCATTGCGCGACGCGCTGGCCGCCCGTTACAACCGGCGCTACGGCACATCGCTGGCCGCGGAGAATGTCATCGCCGGCACCGGCGGCAAGCAGGAGCTGTTCAACGTCACCCTGGCGCTTGTCGACAAAGGGGACGAGATCATCATCCCCTCGCCGTACTGGGTCAGTTTTCCCGATCAGGTGCAGTTCGCCGGCGGTACTCCGGTCTTCGCGCCCACCGATCCGCAAAACGACTTCCGGCCGACGTTCGCCGACATCGAAGCGGTGGCTACCGAGCGTACGCGCGGCGTCATCATCAACTCGCCCTGTAATCCCACCGGTGCGGTGATCGCGGAGAAGGAGCTTCACCGCATCGTCGAGTGGTGCGCCTCGCGCGAGGCTTTCCTCATGTTCGACGAGACGTACGAGTTCTTCGTCTACGACGGAGCGAAACACGTCTCGGCGGTGCGCTGGTTCAACGACTATCCGGAGACGATCGTCGGTGTGAACTCGATGTCGAAGACGTTTGCCATGACCGGCTGGCGCCTCGGCTATGCGGTTGCGCATCGCGACGTGATCACCGCCGCGGGCAAGATCCAGAGCCATTCGACGTCGAACCCCAGCTCGATCTCGCAGGCCGCGGCGCTCGAAGCGCTTGGCGGCGGTGAGGAGGAAGTGCGCCGCATGTGGGAGGCGTATCGCGAGCGCCGCGACTGGCTGATCCCGGCCATCAACTCCATCGACGGTCTGCGTTGCGCGTACCCCGACGGCGCGTTCTACATCTTCCCCGAGGTCAAGGCATACTTCGGCAGAGGGGGCGTGCGCGATTCGCAGACGCTTGCGAATTACCTGCTCGACGAGGCGCGCGTCGCCGTCATCCCGGGTGCGGCATTCGGCAGCGACGACCACGTCCGCATCAGCTACGCCACGTCGATGGAGCGCCTGAAGGAAGGCGTGCTGCGGATCGGGTCGGCACTGGCGAAACTGCGCTGAGTCCGCTGGAATCAAGACTTACCACCCCCCGTTACGAATCGCTGTCCAATAACCGCACGCCCAACGTACAAGGAGATTTTGTGAAGAAAACATTGATTGTCATGACTCTTGCGCTTGCCGCTTCGGCGTTGTTCGCGCAAGGAACGCCGGCCCCGGCCCCGGCCGCGGCCGCGCCGAAGGCGCCTACCGCAACGGCAGGCGATCCCGATCCGGTCGTGATCACCGCCGGTACGGTCACCATCCGGAAGTCGGAATTCGAGGCAGCGCTGAAGACCCTTCCCGCCGAGTATCAGAGCTTCGCGCAGGGGCCCGGCCGCAAGCAGTTCGCCGACGACTACCTTCGCATGCGCCTGCTGGCCACCGAAGGGGCGAAGGCCGGTCTTCAGAACGATCCCGAGGTCGTCAACCAGCTCAACCTGATGCGCGAGAATCTCGTCGCCACGGCCGAGCTCAAGAAGATCGACAGCGGCATCACCGTCAGCGACGCCGAGGTTCAGAAGGCGTACGCCGCCGGCGCCAAACAGTATGAGCAGGTCAAGGCGCGTCACATCCTCATCGCGCCCAAGGGGAGCGCCGCCGCGCAGCCCGGCAAGAAGGAGCTGACGGACGACGAGGCGAAAGCGAAAGCCGACGACCTGCGCAAGCAGATCGTCGGAGGGGCCAGCTTCGACGATCTCGCCAAGAAAGAGTCGGACGATGTCGGCTCCGGCGCCCGTGGCGGCGACCTCGGCTCATTCGGCCGCGGCCAGATGGTGCCCGAGTTCGAACAGGCAGCCTTCAATGCCAAGGTGGGAGATGTCACCCCGGTCGTGAAGACCCAGTTCGGCTATCACATCATCAAAGTCGAAGCGCATGATTCGGCTCCGCTCGAACAGGTTCGCCCGGCGATCGAGAAGGAGCTCAAGCAGACCAAGCTGCACGCCGCGCTCGACGCCATGAAGGAGAGCGCCCATCCGACGTACGACGAAGCCTACTTCGCCCCTCCGCCGGCTCCAGCCGCGGCGGCTCCGGAATCAACCCCCGCCGCTCCGAAGAGCGACGCGAAGAAGACCGACACGAAGAAACCCGACACGAAGAAGAAACAGTAAGCCAACAACTTCAATTGTTAGAAACGGGACGGCGACGAGCCGTCCCGTTTTTGTTTTGGTGCCTAGCCTGATTTCCCATTCGCGCTTCGAAGGAGAGCGGGCGTCCACGCCTGCTCCCGACGGGCGTCTCGCCCGGCGGTGGGGACGAAGGCGCACGTAAATGTTGGGTAACGACAGCGACGTCTCCACATCCGCGTTTTCAGGTTCAAACCTGCTGTTGGCGGGACCCACCGCCGGGCGAGACGCCACGGCGGGAGCAGGCGAGACGCCCGCTCTCCCGCGAGAATCACCGCTCCACTTCGAAGTCCGCCGCGATCGACGGCAGCGCGTCGTTGAAGATGATGGCCGTCTCCGCAATCGGGAAGAGGACGACGTGATTCCGTCCCTGGAAGTCCATGACGATCTCGTAAAAGCCGGTGTCGTTGATGGCGATGAGCGTACCCGGTTTGCCCTTCAGCTCGAGCGTGCGGCTGAAGATCGAGACCTTTGAGGGGATTTCCATGGCCGGTAAGGGTAGGTTGCGGACGTGGCAGAGTCAACGACCCCGCAACCGCGGTTTAGTCGTATCGCTTGGCGAAGAGGTAAGCCACGCCGACGCCCAGGAAGTAAAGTGCGATCATCGGCAGGGCGAGAAGCGTCTGGTTCACCATGTCAGGTGTCGGGGTCAGGAAGGCGGCGATGATGAACGACAGCACGATCGCCCACTTGGACTTCTTAAGCAGAAACGCCGGCGTCACGATGCCGAGCCGCGCCAGGAAGAAGATCAGGATCGGAGTCTCGAATATCGCGCCCGAGGCAAGCATGATCGTGCTGGCGAACGAGAAGTACTCGTCGATCTTGATCATCTGCTTGAACTTCTGGCCGGTCTCGACGAAGAATTGGCAGGCGCTCGGAAGGATCACTTTGTATCCGAAGAAGCCGCCGAGGAGAAAGAAAAGGGTGGCCACGATGATGAAGGGGGCGGCGTAGCGGCGTTCGCGCTTGTACAGACCCGGAGAGATGAAACGCCACACCTGCCACATCACGATCGGTGAAACGAGGAAGATGGCCGCGAAAAACGCCACCTTCATGTAGACCATGAACGGCTCGGTCAGGTGGGTATAGGCAAGCTTCTGATCTCCCTTCGGAAGAACCTTCGTCAGTGGCGCCTGAACCCAGGCGTAGATTTGGGGGGCGTACTTAAAGCAGGCCACGAAGCCGACGCCGATGGCGATGGCGACGACGATCAGCCGCTTGCGCAGCTCCTCGAGGTGATCGAGGAACGACATTTTCGGCAGCTCCGTTTCCGGAACCCCGGGCACCTCATCTGCGGTCGAGTGGGTATCGGCGTTTTCGGTCATCAGCTGGCTGTGCGGTGCGGATTGACGGCCTCGGGAGTGAGGTCGGCGATCTGGGCAGGAGGCTCGGCCGGTTCGCCGGTAGCGGTGGGAGTCGTCACGGGCTCAGGCGTCGTCACTGGCTCGAGAGTCGTCACTGGCTCAGGCGTCGTCACTGGCTCGCTCCTTGATATGGCTTCATGGACGGGGAAGGTCGTCGATGCCAGTTGCTTCAATTCATCGACCTGGACCTCGCGCTCGATCGTGTTCTTGAAATCATCCGTCGCCTTCTTGAACTCACCCATGGCCTTGCCGAGGGTGCGTCCGATCTCCGGAAGGCGTTTCGGACCGAAGACGATCAGAGCAACGATGAAGATGAGGATTAATTCAGGGATGCCGAGCGAACCGAACATGAAGGAAGTCTCCTCTGACTGATACGGCCGGGTGAACATCGCCGGGCTGTCGAATACTCCGCGCCTATAATGAGTTCTTCGTGTGAAAATCAGGCGATCAAAAGTTATGGCAAAGATACTGAAGACGAAGCAGTGGACCTTTTCGTTGACGCTGGCGGTCGCGATCCTCGGTGCGACCCTGTTTGGTGGATTCTACGGCAATCGGCTCTTTGGCGCGCCCCTGCAGAGCGAAGTGTCGAAGCGCTTCCGAGAGTACACGGATTTGCTCATCGCTGTCACGGCCTGGGCGCCGGATGACGTCGGCGCGGACAAGTTCGTCTACTCGTCGATCGACGGGATGCTCCGGACGCTCGATCCGCACACCTCCTTCCTCGAGCCGAAGGAGTACGCCGACATGCAGGATCGCCAGAAAGGCTCGTTCTACGGCCTGGGCATCCTGGTGACGAAGCGGAACGATCAGGTCACGGTGATCACGCCGCTCGAGGGGACTCCCGCGGCGCGCCTCGGCATCCGCGCCGGCGATGTCATCTCCGAGGTGGAAGGCGTCTCCACCGACGACCTGCCGCTCGACGACGTCGTCAAACGGCTCAAGGGCCCGAAGGGGACCACCGTTCACATCAAGATCGTCCGCATCGGGATGAAGGAGCCGATCCCTCTTTCGATCGTGCGCGCCGCCATCCCGACGAATTCCATCTCGAACGTGCTGATGCTGAAACCGGGCGTCGGCTACATCCGGATCAAGGACTTCACCGCCACCACGGTCCGCGAGCTCGATGAGGCCATCGACAAGCTCAAAGGGGAGGGGATGCAGAAGCTCGTCCTCGACCTTCGCCAGAATCCGGGCGGTCTGCTCGACGCCGCCGTCGGCGTCTCCGATCACTTCCTCGACAAGGGACAGATGATCGTCTACACGAAGGGCCGCACTCCCGATTCCGAGCAGAGCTACCTGGCGCCGGGCAAACATCAGAAGCTCGACATGCCGATGGTGGTCGTGGTCAACCGCGGAAGCGCCTCGGCCTCGGAGATCGTGGCGGGCGCGCTTCAGGATCACGATCGCGCCATCATCGTCGGCGAGACCAGTTGGGGCAAAGGCCTCGTGCAGAGCGTCTACACCCTGCAGTACGGCGCCGGCCTGGCGTTGACGACGTCGAAGTACTACACCCCCTCCGGCCGCAACATCCAGCGCGACTACAGCTCGTTCTACGACTACTACGTCGCCGACGACAGCGAAGACGGCAACTCCGCGGAGATGCCGCTGAAGGACCGCAAGAAATTCACGACGGCCACGGGCCGCGTCGTCTACGGTGGCGGCGGGATCACGCCGGACATCTTCGTCAAGCCGGCACCGCTGTCGCGCACGACGCAGTTGCTCGAAGTACGCAGCGCTCTCTTCAACTACGGCGTCGACTACGTCGCCAAACATCCCGACGTCACCGAAGAGGTCGTGGTCACGCCGGTGGTCATGGAAGATTTCGTCCACTTCGCGGCGGACAAGGACATCGCGCCGGTTGCCGACATCCGCGAGGCGTTGGATAAGCCGAACGACCGCAGCTTCATCGAGCGGGCCATCAAGGCCGAGATCATCGCCGCGAAGTTCGGTTTCGATGCGTCGTATCCCTATCGTCTGCAGGGCGACAATCAGATCGCCAAGGCCATCGAGGTATTGCCCGATTCACAGAAGCTGGCCGAGAAAGCGGCCGCGCTTCATGCAGCACCGGGCGCGAATTCGTCCGATGCCGGCACGCGTGCCGCGCAGGCGCTGCCGCACGGGAAATAGATCGCTGTACGAAAAAAATCACTCCGCGAGGTTGCGGGGTCGCATGGCGCGAGGGAACGCGGCGAGTGCCGCGCGGCCTCGTGACCTTGTGACTCCGCAACCTTTTTTCATTCACTTGCTACACATCAGTCGCGGTGCTAACGTGTCGCCGCTTTTGCGCTGGGAGATTCTCGAGTTATGCCTGATCTCGGAAAGAAGTACACCTGTTACAGCTGTCATACGAAGTTTTATGACCTCGGCAAGCCTGTTCCGACGTGCCCGAAGTGCGGCGCGGACCAGCGTGATGCCGATGAGGCGCCTTCCGTTCCTGCCTCGCGCAGCCGCGCCCGCGCGGTCGTGGTGCCGATCGTCGAGGAAGCGGCCGACGAAGAGTTTGGCGCGGAGGCGGAAGTGACTCCCGCGGCCGGCGATGAGGATGAAGAGATCATCCCCGAGGCCGATCGTGAAGAGGAGCCCGCCGACGAAGAAGAAGATGAAGATTATTGAGTTGTCAGAAAGAAGGATTTGATGGGTAGAATCGGTCTGCTGCTTGGTTGCCTCGGAGTGCTGGTTCTCATCCTGCTGATCGGCGGCGGCTGGTTCATCGGCGTCCGCAATCACATGGTGGAGCTCGATCAGCAGGTGCAGGCGCAGTGGGCGCAGGTCGAGAACGACTATCAACGCCGTTTTGATCTGATCCCGAACCTCGTCCGCACCGTGCAGGGCGCCGCGAATTTCGAGAAGTCGACCCTGGAAGCGGTCATCAGTGCCCGTGCGCGTGTCGGCCAGGTGCAGGCGCCTTCCGGCGGTGCGCCGGGAACGCAGTCGAACCTGCCGAATGATCCCAATGCGATGGCCCAGTTCGCCGGCGCGCAGGAGAACCTCACCGGTGCCCTCTCGCGGTTGCTCGTGGTCGTGGAGCGCTATCCCGATCTGAAGTCGAATCAGAACTTTCTCGAGCTGCAGTCGCAGCTCGAAGGGACGGAGAACCGCATCGCCGTCGAGCGTAAGCGCTACAACGATGTGTCCCAGACGTTCAACACCGCGATCCTGAAGTTTCCGGCCAACCTGGTCGCCAACATGAGCGGATTCAAACCGAAGGCCTACTTCAAAGGCGCCGCCGGCTCGCAGAACGCTCCCGAGGTCAACTTCAACTTCGGCACAACGCCCTCAACGCCGGCCCCGGCCACGGGAACTCGATGAACATACGCCGTAGCGCGATCGCCTTCGTCGCGATCGCGCTTCTCGCCTCGGCCGCGCTGGCCCTCGACATCCCGCCCAAGCCGACGCAGTGGGTGAACGACTACGGCACGAACACTCTCAGCGCCTCGCAGGTCCAGCAGCTCAACGAGAAGCTGGAAGGGTTCTACAAGAAGACCGGCGTCCAGTTCCTGATCATGATCTTCCCTTCGCTGGAAGGCGAAGACGACCTCGGCTACACCAACAAGGTAGCCAACGTATGGAAGGTCAAAGACGACAAAGCGCTGATGTTTTTCGTCTTCATCAAGGAACACAAGACGCGGATTCAGACCGGCTACAGCAAGGAGCCGGTCATCACCGATGCGTTTTCTTCCGATGTACTCCACGAGACGGTTCCGCCGTACTTCCGCGCCGGCGACTACGCCGGCGGATTAAACGCCGCGATCGATCAGATCGTCGGCAAGATCGATCCGACCGCGGTCGGCGCGACATCGGCGCCGAGGCAGCCCGTGACGCGATCACGGCGCTCAGGCGGAGTCGACAGAATCTTCGGCCTCCTCTTCTTCCTGTTCATCTTTTTCGTACTGGTTCCGCTGTTGTCTCGCGGGCGGCGGCGCGGCGGATGCGGCGGCTGCTTCTGGCCGATGTTCTTCCTCGGCGGCGGAGGGGGAGGTACGACCTTCGGCGGCGGCGGAAGTAGCGGGGGAGGCTGGGGCACCGGCGGTTCATGGGGCGGCGGCGGCAGTTCCTTCGGTGGCGGCGGCGCGGGAGGTGGATGGTGAACCAGAAAGAGTTCCTGGCCCTGCTCGATCAGCCGCGCATCGTTGCGGCGATCGGAGCCGCGGAAGGCGAGACATCCGGCGAGATCCGCATTCACATCCAGCGCAAAGTGGGCGGTGGCGATATCCGCTTCGTCGCGGAGCGGAGGTTCGAACGCCTCGGGATGACCAAGACCGCGCTTCGCAACGGCGTGCTTCTCTTCATCGCATCGGAGGAGCGCAGCTTCGTGATCCTCGGCGACAAGGGGATACACGAAAAGGTTCCGGCAGGATTCTGGGATGAGATCGCGGCGAAGCTGACCATCTGTTTCAGGAACGGCGAGTTCACCGAAGGCATCGTCGAAGCGATCACCGCAGCCGGACACCAGCTCAAAACGTACTTCCCGCGAGCCGAGGGCGACGTCAACGAGCTGTCGGACGAGATCGACGTCAGCGAGGAGTGACGTGTCGTCGTCGGTGCTGATCGCCCTGGGCTCGAACCTCGGCGACCGCGCGCTGTTTCTCCGCCGCGCCATCGATGAGCTACATCACGTCATTCATGTCGTCCGCGTCAGCACCTTCATCGAGACCGATCCGGTCGATGCGCCACCGCCGAAGTATCTGAACGCTGTAGTCGCCGGTTACACCGATCTTCAGCCGCGGCCTCTGCTCGAAGCGTTGCACGCAATCGAGACCCGCCTCGGCCGCCGCCGCACCACCCGCAACGCGCCGCGTGTCATCGACCTCGATCTCATCCTTCACAGCGCGCATCTGGTCTGCACGAGGGAGCTCACCGTGCCCCATCCGCGCTACCTCGGGCGTGAGTTTGTGCGAGCACCCATGCGGGAGTTGCGGCTCGGGTGGCGGGATCCGGTCACGGGCAACAAGGTCTGAATCGGCCGCCCCCCTGGGACCGCGGGCGTCCCGCCCGCGCTTCAAGCAGCAGTATGCCGGGATTCACACGCGGTCGAGACGCCCGCGCTCCCAGGGGCGGCAGTCGCCGTCTACCGCGTCGAAACCGGTCCGCCGCTCAGCGTCGTATGCACCTTCGCGTGGAGCGTCGGCGCGGCGTGGGTCAGCAGCGGGTAGGGGTTCACCATCTCGTCGTTCTCGTTGATGGCGAAGTGGAGGTGCGACGGGGTGTACTTGGCGTTGCCGGTGTTGCCGACATAGCCGATCAGATCGCCGGCCTGCACTTCCATCCCTTCGTACAGCCCGGCCGCCCAGCGGTCGAGATGCGCGTAATAGAACGATGCACCGTTTTCGGTGGTCAGCCAGATGCAATGGCCGCCGAGCTTCTGATCGCCGATGAAGCTGATCACGCCGTCGACGACCGCCACGACCTCGGTGCCTTTGGGAGCGAAGATGTCGATTCCTTTGTGAACGCGGGAGCCGCCGTCGCGTGGCGCGTGCCAACTGTCGTCGAGATTGGAGGAGCGGACACCGACCACCGGCAGCCGCAACGGCATCCGCGAGAGGGGAGCGAACAGGGCCTGGGCGCGCTGGTTGAACTCACGATCGCGCGACTGTGCGCTGGCCGCCGGGGGCGTGGCGATGGATGTGCGGGTGATCTCGCGGCTGTTGTAGCGGTTGAGATCGATGCGCATCTGCGCCTTGAGCTGACTCCAGTCGTCATCCTCGGAGGGGAGCGACGCCGCGCTGACGGAAGGGGCCGCTTGCGCGGTCTGGTCAGAGGCGAGCGAGGCGCAACCGGTGAGGATGAAGAGCATGACGCTGCTCAGCACGCCGATCGCGCCGACCCACCCACAGCGAGCTCGAAGAGGATTCATCAGGTCCGATGGAACGGGCTGGAGTGTAAATAATTTTGGCGGAACTGTAAAGAAACTATTGCTTACGGAAGAGCACGTCAGCGAATTCATCCACGCGGCGGACGCCGACGACATCGACATCGGCGCGGATCTCCGCGGCGTTCGACTGCGGCATGATGACGCGCCGGAATCCGAGCGCCGCCGCCTCGCGCGCGCGCAGGTCGGCTTGCGAGACGCTGCGGATCTCGCCGAGCAGGCCGACCTCGCCGAAGACCACCACGTCGTGCGCGATCGGTACGTTGCGCTGCGAGGAGATCAGCGCCGCCACCACGCCGAGGTCGATGGCCGGCTCGTCGATCTGCAGACCGCCGGCGAGGTTTGCGTAGACGTCGCTCAGCAGGAAATTGCCGCCGTTCTTCTTCTCCAGCACGGCCAGCAGCAGCGACACGCGGTTGGCGTCCATGCCGATGGCCATACGCTTCGGAGAGGGAAAGTGGGTGGCCGAGACGAGCGCCTGAACTTCGATCAATAACGGTCTCGTTCCCTCCAGCGCCGCCACGATCGCCGATCCGGCGGCGGTGCTTCGCTGCGAGATCAGCGCCGCCGAGGGATTCGGAACCTCATGGAGGCCGTCGTCGTGCATCTCGAAGATCGCCACCTCGTTGGCAGGGCCGAAGCGGTTCTTGTAGGCACGGACCACGCGGTAGTTCTGAAACTTCTCCCCCTCGAAGTAGAGGACGGTATCGACGATGTGCTCCAGCGACTTCGGCCCGGCGATCGTTCCTTCCTTCGTGATGTGGCCGATGAGGAAGATGGGGATGTTGAGGCGCTTGGCCGCCGTCATCAGCAGTCCCGCGGAATCGCGCACCTGGCCGACGGAGCCCGGCGTTGAGGCGCTGGCCGAGGTGTGGACGGTCTGGATCGAGTCGACGATCACCGCCACCGGTTTCATCGACTCCGTCACGGCGATGATTCTCTCCACCGAGGTCTCGGCAAAGAGACGGATGTTCTCGCTGGTCGTCCCCAGCCGCCGTGCCCGGATCGCGATCTGGCGCGGCGATTCTTCGCCCGAGACGTAGAGGACGATTCCGTCGCGGGCGAGCCGCTCGGCGGCCTGCAGAAGCAACGTCGACTTGCCGATGCCCGGTTCGCCGCCGACGAGCGTTACCCCGCCGAAGACGAGACCGCCGCCGAGAACGCGGTCGAGCCCTGCCATGTCGGTCGAGATCCGCGGCGCGGTATCGCCATCGATCGCACCGATCGCCACCGGCACCGCGCCGGACGCCGTCAGGACCGGTGCGAGCTGCTCCTCGCCGTACGAGTTCCAGGCATTGCATTCCGGACAGCGCCCCAGCCACTTGGGCGACTGGCTGCCGCACTCACTGCACGAGAAGACCGCTGCTTTCCTGGCCACGTGCAGCGATTGTAACGAAGCGGCGTTTGCGGACAGTGCGCTGACTGCCTCCGCTCTCAGCGGTGGCCCGTCGTTATCTACGAAACGTAGAAGTGGGAATAGGTAAGGGCGTGGCAGCAACCCAGCAACCCAAGTACCCGAGACCCCGAGACCGCGAGACCCCGTATTACAATCCCCTCGGAGGCCGCGACATGTCCGTGATCGCTCCCGCGATCGATGCAAATCCTCTTCGTGAAGGGCTGGAGCAGGAGCGCGTTCCGGACGCTTCCTGCCTGGTCATCTTCGGCGCGTCAGGCGATCTGACGCAGCGCAAGCTCATCCCCGCGCTCTACTCGCTCGCGCATGACGGGCTCCTGCCGGCCGGCCAGACCATCATCGGCTACGCCCGCCCCGACTACACCGACGACGCCTTCCGCATGGCCATGCGCGAGGCATGCGACAAGTTCGCGCGCGTCCGTCCCGTCGACGAGGCGGTGTGGGAGAACTTCGCCAAAGGACTCTTCTTCGTCCGCGGCGAGTTCGGCGAGCATCAGGGGATTCTTCGCCTCAAAGAGAAGCTGGAAGAATGCGACCGCACCCGCGGCACCGGCGGACGGCGCATTTACTACCTGGCCGTTCCACCAAACTTTTTCCCGGTCATCTCCGAGTTCCTCGGCAGGGAAAAGATGGTCAACGATCCCGAGCAGGGCGGGCCCTTCACGCGGGTCATCATCGAGAAGCCGTTCGGCCACGATCTCGCCTCGGCGAAAGAACTGAACCGCGTGGCGGTGTCGACGTTCCGCGAGCGCCAGGTTTTCCGCATCGATCACTACCTCGGCAAGGAGACGGTGCAGAACCTCTTGGTCCTCCGCTTTGCCAACGGAATCTTCGAGCCGTTCTGGAACCGTCAATACATTGACCATGTGCAGGTCACCGTGGCCGAGTCGATCGGCGTGGAGAAGCGCGGCCCCTATTTCGAGACCGCGGGCATTTCGCGCGACATCATCCAGAACCACATGCTGCAGCTCGTCTCGCTGATCGGGATGGAGCCGCCGGTGGCGTTTGAAGCCGACGCCGTTCGCGACGAGAAGGTGAAAGTGCTCCGCGCGCTGCGCGAGTTCCCCCGCGGACGCGAGACCGAGGTCGCCGTGCGAGGCCAATACACCGACGGTTCCGTGCTCGGCGAAAAGGCCATCGCCTATCGCAAGGAGGTCAAGGTCGATCCGAATTCGAACGTCGACACCTACGCCGCGCTGAAGATCTTCATCGACAACTGGCGCTGGGCGGATGTCCCGTTCTACCTCCGCGCCGGCAAACGGCTGCCGAAGCGCGTGACTGACATCTCCATCCACTTCCGTCCCGCCCCCTATCCGCTGTTCAACAAGCTGACGAGCGTCAAGATGCAACCGAACGTGCTGGCCATCCGCATCCAGCCGGACGAAGGGATCTCGCTGAAGTTCGATTCGAAGGTTCCCGGGCCGACGGTGCGCACAGCTCCGGTGACCATGGAGTTCCGCTACGCCACATCGTTCGGCGCTGAGCCCCCCGAGGCGTATGAACGGCTGCTGCTGGAAACGATGCTCGGCGACTCGACCCTCTTCGCGCGCCGCGATGAGGTTGAGACGGCGTGGGCATGGCTCGATCCGCTGCTGAAGGCCTGGGCGGCTGACCCGATCGGACCGGAGTTGCATTCCGCCGGAACATGGGGCCCGGAGGCCGCGGATACGCTGATCGAGAGGGATGGGCGCAAGTGGAGAAGGCCGTGAACGCGGTTGCGAGGGGGTTGGCTCATCCTGACGGCGAGCGCAGCGAGCCTGTCAGGATCTGCGGTGAGACCGCGCGGCAGTCGGGTTCCAGCAAAGCCTTCGCGATTCCGCCGGAGATCCTGACAAGGCTCGCTTCGCTCACCGTCAGGATGGACCCACTGACCCCGAGACCGCGAGACCCCGTTAACGAGACCGTATGACTGACCTCCCAAGCACCGACATCCGCATCGACGTTAACGCCATCGAGAAGAGCCTCTCCGAGCTGTGGCGTGGACAGCAGGGTGGCGACAACGCCGTGACGCGCGCGGCGCTCTGGAACGTCGTTGCGCATACGTCGACCAGCGATCTACACGCCTCGGCCAACGAGACGCTCGGCCGTGCCAGCGCCATGGTTCCGCAA
>JADGNY010000178.1 GCA_017883235.1 Thermoanaerobaculia bacterium
AGAGGCAATGGCCTCGGACATCTGCCGCCGCGACCACCCGAGGAGCCCCTCCGCCTGCATAATGCTGACATGCGGCCGTGGCTGTAGGAAGATGTGACGAATGCGGTCGACGTCGTCGGCTTCGAGCATGGTTGGGTACCTCGCGGTTAGTTGTCCAGGAAGAGTGATAGGGTCAGGCCTTCGTTTTTTCGCTCAGACGATCAGATCGCCAGCGTTGATCGTATGCGGAGACTTGGCGTCGGCTGGAATCTCGATAATGAATGGCTTCTGGGTGGCCGTCATGAAATCGGGGCGTTGCCCAGGAAAGGAACCTCGAGCAGTCATCCATCGAGCTCTGAATCGCTGCGCGGCGCTTGCGTCGGCTATTTCTGGTGCTTGGATGATGCCAATAGGGCATCAAGCTTCACGATCCTATTCTCGGGTAGCACGAGTTTGAATGAGCGGGATGACTTGGGTACTGAGAATATCCAAAGGCCTCCCGAGAATTTATAAGCAGAATCACCAGGAGCCTTCTTGTATTCAGGTTCATCTTGTGCAGCCGCGGTCTTCACGTTCTTCTCATCAACAACATGGCATTTCTTCATCAAGTCTCTGAACGCATCCGAGCTGGTGCCACCGGATAGCCTCAGGTGAATGACGAGTAAAGTCTCATCCCTTGATTTGGCGCTATAGCTCTCTACTCCGTCATATGAGTCTGCTAGTGTCGCTCGATCTATTGTGAGTTTCACCGACGCGACAACAACTGAAATCGAATTTCTTGCCGTGTTCCCCGGCTTCTCGCTCGGCGTTGTTTTGCGCTCTTTCTGCTGAGCGGATAGCGGAAATACGGCGATGATCGAGAGAATGATGAAGAAGAAAGCGTCTCTTCGGAACATGATATTGTCTCCTTTCGGCTCTTGGCACACTTGTCCGGCATGGCGATGTTCATCGTCATGCTCCTTCCCTGAGCCAGCTCCCCGGACGAACGCCAATGCCAACGGTCACCGCAAGAGCCACAACGACAGCGCTCGTCAACACGAGCGTCGCATTGCCAGCTGTGGCCCTCGCCTCCCGTTCCCCGGGCTGGTAAATGGGCTCGGCGACTCCCGTCGCATTGACCCTCTCCATCGAATACGTGTAGTCCGACAACCACACGCGATAGATGACGAAGCTTCCGCCCAGCCAGACAGCGATCGCAGCCAGCATCAGAAACACGAGACGACCCTTCCGCAACTGCATGTGATCCTCGTTCTTCGGCTCATGGACCACCGGCTGGCCTTGAGGAGTACACTTCTCGATTGCGGTTTGCAGGCTCTCGACGATTCGCTTCCCGTAGTGTGGCATAGCATCCACGAACCAACCTCCGGGCGCGTTCTTCTTAAAGTTGGAATCGGTACGTTTGGACACCCCTTCGGCCCATTGCTGGTACTCGACAGCAACTTTCAGCGCTCGCTTCAACGCAGGAAGTGCAGCAGGGTCGGGCGAATCGATGACCCTCTGTACCACCGCTTCGGATTCTCCGGCAACGGGTTCGTGCTTGGCCAACCTCTGAGTGAGCTCTTCGATCTCCTTTACGTGGTTTGACATCGACATTCCTCCCACGGATTCTCGAGGGCGTCTTTGCGGCCTAACTCCGTATCGACCTTCAATGGAACATGCTGAAGGCACGGACGCGACGCCAGCCACTGCATCGACGGGGCCGGCTGGCGGCATTCCGGTAAGCGTTCTGATAAGAGGGGTGGCCGCGGTGAGTCTGGAGATGAAGAGTTGGAGCTGACGTCGGCTACGTCGTGAGGCCGTCCGCGCGGCGACGTTTCCAGACGCGCGGGAGCCAATCGGCGATGATGTGGGGCGCGCCAGCGGCGAGCGTGGTGACGAGATCGATCAAGTACGCCTCCGGCTCCACACCGGATTGCCGGCAGTTCTCGACGAGCGTGCAGAGATTCGCCAAGCGCGGCCCGGCGTCCGGGTACCCGATGAAGAGCCAGTTGCGCGCGCCGAGCTTGAGCGGCCGAATCGCATTCTCCACCGGGTTGTTGTCGAGCGACGAGTTCGGTGTGGTCACACAGCGCGTGAGCGGCGCGCGCTGCCCGAGGAGATAGCCGAGCGCGGTCGCGAGCGGCGTCTTCGGAGGGAGGGTCACGATCTCCGTGGCGGCGCGCGTGAAGAGCGCCCGCAGCACGGGGAGACTGAAGCGCTCCCGCCAGGTACCGAGCCGGGCGCGTCGCGGATCGTCGGGCGCCAGCGCGCGCCGGATCCGCCGCGCTCGGGCGTCGATCCGAAACAGGCGATCGATCGCGGCGAGATACGGCGCCGCGCGCGCATCGGTGGCCGCGAGGGCCTCCACGACATACCGCCGCGCATGGGCCCAACATCCGAGATGCGTGATCTGCTCCGGCGGTCCCAGCGCATCGAGTCCTGCCGCGCCATCCCTCTGGACCACGCCCCGATACTGCGCTGTGCGTAACACCGCGCTCGGCTCGACCGGCGATTTCGTCGCGCGATAATCGAACCACACGAGCCCATCGTCCTCCCGGTCGGGGATAGGAAAAAGCATTTCGCGTTCGACTCCACGACGTGTGAGATTCCGAGCTTCTCGCAACTTTTCCCATGCTCGCTGACGATTCTGGCCTGATCTTCGCGAGAAGTACAGGCGGTTCCGATCGTCCTTGCGCATGGAGGCGGCGGGAGACGCTGCGTTGGGGGTGTTGGCGCTGCAGAGTGCGCCTGTTCGAGCAGGCTTCGCCCCGTCCAGTCATCGGGACAGCCTGTTGCCGTGGGTTCAGTTGAGGGAGGGGGCGGGCGCCGGCCCGGGCGGCGGGGGGCGGGAAGGGCCGGGGCCCGCTCCCTCCGTCGCGGTTGCCGCGGCCGCCTTCGCGAGGTGTGCGAGGATCTTCGTGATGACGCTCCGCTCGGTGATGATCGCGACGATGCGCATCGTCGCGCCGGGAAGAGTGATAGGGTCAGGCCTTCGTTTTTTCGCTCCTGCTAAACCACTGATGGAAGGGATCTTACCGCGTTGCGATATCGGTGCTTTCGCTGCGCGATAGTTATTCGCCAGGCCCCTGCCTTCCTACGTTCCGCTCTCGCTGCCGTCCCAGGGCAAGCCTTCGTTAGCAAGCGTGAGTGCAGGCCTGTCACATGGTGGTAGCCAGTCTTTGCGGCACTCTCGATTTCGACCTGACCCCGAATTCCGAGCCCCGCGTATGTCCCGAGACAGACGCGGAGATCGCACTCAGGAGGTCATCGGTTCGATCCCGTTCAGCTCCTCCACTCCGATCACGTCCGGCTCGTCCAGGGGTTGAATAGCGGAACTCCTGTCGCGCGAACGTCATCGGTGTTTCGTGTGACCAGGGTCAGACCGTGGTGAAGTGCTGTTGCCGCGAGTTGCGCGTCCACGATCGGAAGCGTCAGCCGCTGTCGTTGAGCAAAGGCCTCGACCTGTCCACAGCGTTCCGCGGCTCCTGCGTCGAAGGCGAGCAGCCGCCCTGCAAACCGAACGCGCACATCTCGAATCGAGCCAAGTCTGAAGTGCGGCGCGCTTCGGCTCTCTCTCATCGAGCAGGTCGATGCCGGCGTAATCTCAATCCATTCCGCGACGCCGTGGGCCGGGCCGAGGCTTCATGTGCTCGGAGATGACATTCGTATCGAGCAGGTAACCGGAAGGTATCGCTACCATCGGATCTTTCGCGTCTTGTCGCGTTTTCGCCTCAGATCGAGTACCAGCCCACCGGTCGGCGCGGACTGGAAAAACTTGAGCAGCGAATCCGGCTGCCGTGCCTTTTCGACCGCGCCATCACGACCTCCTCGCCGTGTTGTTTGACCACCCGTTGTCGACACTCGGTGCCTCGCTTTCTTCAAACCGCATCCTCGGTAACGTACCTCACCCGTCGCCAGTTTCACCGAAAAACCGACCCACCCGGCGGCGCTGCCTGCCGCGCTTCGCCGACGATCGTGGTGTCGGTGAGGGATGTTTCTCGAAATCCTCCGGAACTGATGGTGTCCGTTTTCCAGAGGCGGCCGCTCCTGCCGAACGCTTCCAGGCAGCCGGCGCGCCCCCAAGCGCCGGCTGCCTCTCCCGCTCACCGGTAGCCGGGAGCGGAGCGAGCACGATCAAAAGGTATTGGCGGGCGACTCCTGCATGAAGATGAACGAGCCGGCGTTCGTGATGACGTCCTTCATGACGGCGTAACCGCGGATCTGTCCCGTGCCTGCGACCTCGTCGACGAAGAGCAGGACGGCTGTCGGCGCCAACCCGAACTGGCGAAAGACGTCGTTGAGCTGAGTCACCTGACCGGGTCCGAGGGTGATCGTCGGCTGTCCGCCGACGAGAGCGCCAGTCGCGGGATCGAAAAACGAGAGGCGGACGACGACCGGGTCGGTGAGCACGCGGCCGGTGTCGTCGACCCCGAGGTTCTCGATTCCGATGTTGGAAGTGAATCCGCTGTCGTTCCGAAGGATTGTGCTGAGGGAGTGCGGTCCGTTCGTCTCGATCGGCTGCGCGCGGTAGGCCAGCCCGATCGTCCCCCCGGGCGTAGCCCGGCTGAACACCCGCGCCACGGCAGTGGCCTCGGTTCCGGTGTGAAAGGCGGGATTGGTGAACGTCAGCAGCAGCGAGCCGAACACGTTGTCGGCCTGATTCGGAGGGATCACTCCCGCCGCGGCGAGGGCCTGCAGGAAATCGTCGAAATGCAGATTGTCGAAGCCATTGAGAGTGCCGAGCAGGCCGGTGCGCGGTGCCGAGCCGTCCGCGGGCGTGAAGAAGAATTCGACGTCCGTCGATTGCGGCGAGTTGTTGGTGACGTCGAGCGCCGTGAAGAACTTCGCCGTGGCCCCGTGGACGTTGCCGACGACGGGGAGGTCGACGCTAAACCCGCCGCCCTGTTGGACCGGCCGGACCACGAAGGGGTGCGACAGCGGCCGGATGGAAAGCGTGGCCGCGCCGGCCCCCGGTTCGATGAACAGTGCTGCGAGCAATAGCGCTGCAGCGATCAGAACGCGTCTCATGTTCGCCTCCTCACTGGGCCTTGATGTATTCGACGAGGTCGTTCTTCTCGGCGGCGGTGAGGCCGAGGTTGAACTGCGTGTCGTAGTGGTTGACGAGGTCGAGTAGTGTGGCGAAGCGGCCATCGTGGTAGAAGCCGCCCTTCATGTGTGTGAACAGGCCGTGGAAGGGCGTAGTGCGATACTGCTTGTCGGGAGCGCGGTTCGCCTGGAAGTCGTCGACTCCGATCTCCGCCGGCTTGTGCATGTTCCACCCGGGCTCGGTGAGCATCGGCTCGACGTGGCAGTTCGTGCAATGCGCCTTGCCGCCGAAGAGTGTGTCTCCGCGGCCGGCGGCGGCGGTGTCGAAGCTGCCGTCGGGGGGAGTGGGCGCGGGAATCGAGAGCTGATAGGCGTGCAGAGCGCCGAGCTTGGGTGTGACCAGATCCTGATCCTCCGGAAGCTGCACGTGACCGAAGCGGTTCCTGGCGGCGACCGGGAACTGCGTCGCGTCGTCGAGGCGCGAATCGAAGAAGTTGCCCTTGCCGTGCATCTCGAGGACGGCCACGAACGCGTTCCAGTAGGTGATCGAGCCCCATCCGGTGTAGGTGTGCAGGTTGGTCCCCGCCAAGCCGAAGGCGGGCGGGATCAGCGTCGCGGCCGTCTTCCCGTCGGGCCGCAGGCCTTTGCCGTCCATGAACAGCTCGGCGTCGAATCTTCCCGGCCCCCAGGCCGCGAGCACTTTGCGCGTGGTCGCGTCGTCGACGCCGAGGACGTTGTTGACGACGGTGAGATCGGGTGAGAGCGCCACGATCGCGCCGACGTTCAAGTCGCGATTCGACCATCCGTCCAGCCGATGCCCGATGCCTGATGCGAAGGCGTCGTCGACGGTCGAGTGACAGAACGCGCACTGAATGCCGATCGATGTGATCTGACCGCTGGAGTTGAATCGGCCGGTCACGCCGACGACCGAGTTGAGCTGCAGCAGGGTCAGCGTCGTCTTCGGATCGTCGAGGTTGACCTGCCCCGCTTTGATGGCGCTGACCACGGCCGCGGGCAGGGCGTCCATGTCCACCTTCAGCCCGACGGAGAGCGCGGTCTTCGGGGAGACGCCCGGCCCGACACCGCCGTTGGCCGCACCGGCGATGGCCTGATGCAGCTTGAGCGTGTCGCCCCAGAACGCCTCGTCGCCGAACGTGTCGTAGCGGAAGATCTGCCGTCCCTGGGCAATGAGCTGCGCGTTGTTGGTGGTGATGACACGGTCGAATCCGCCCGTCTGCGCTCCCGGCCGCGTCACGGCGACGGCGTCGTTCGGGTTCGGTGCGAGCTGCGCTTTGAGCTGGTTCGGCCGAAGCGCTGCGGCCAGCGCCAGAAGCAGCGCAGCGGTCATGACAATCGAGAGTAGCGTCCGGTGCATCAGGGGCCTCCTTCGTTTCTCTGTTTGCGGGTGGTGCAGGAGCCGGCTGCGTTGGTTGCAGAATTCGGAATGTATTTTGCAGGTGCCGCCGTGAGGAATCCCGGCAGACCGACTCTCAGTGTGGGGCGATCCATCGTTGATTTCTCGACTTCCACCAGCATGAATAACGTCGTACACCGAAACGGGCAATCGCGCCGATCAGCGACGTGGCAGGCCCGCGGCAGATCGCCGAATACCGCCGCGTACCAGGTTCGTGGTATCCGACCTCGGGAGCAGGGATGAACAGTGCTTTCCCCTCAATGGCGATTTCTCTGGTCAAGCAGTCGCCGCCCCCCGCCGGCCTGCGGGAAGCGGCGCCGCAGTACCGGGTCTGGTTCGAAAACAACCCGCTGCCGATGTGGGTTTTCGATCCGGAGACGTTCTCGTTTCTCGAGGTGAACGAGGCCGCCGTCGGCCACTACGGCTATACCAGGGGAGAGTTCCTCTCCATGACCATCCTGGACATTCGGCCGCTGGAGGACGTTCCGATGCTGTTGGGCGCCATGAACGCGCGGCGGTATGAACGCTGGACGCAGAAGACCCAGTCGAGACATCGCACGAAAGACGGCAGTCTGCTCGAGGTGGAGGTCTACGCGCAGCAGGTCCTGTGGAATGGCCGGCTCGGTGAGGTCGTCCAGATCCACGACATCAGTGAGCTCAAGCGCGCCGAGGAAGCGCTTCGAAACCTCTCCGGGCGTCTGCTGCAGACGCAGGACATTCAAAAGAGAAGGATGGCCCGGGAGCTCCACGATGCGACGGGGCAAAACCTCACCGCGCTGCTGGCGAGGCTTGGCGCGATCAGAGAGCGCGTGAAGTCGGTCGCGCCCGATCAAGCAGAGCTCGTCGCGGAGTGCGTCACTCTGGCGAGCCAGACGCTCGACGAGATCCGCACGTTTTCCTATCTCCTGCACCCGCCGTTGCTCGACGAGGAAGGGATCGTCGCCGCGCTCGACGTCTATGTGGAAGGGTTCGCGGAGCGGAGCGGCATCGAGGTCGATCTCGACGTCCCTTCCGAGCTGGGCCGCCTTCCGGATGAGCTGGAGATCACACTGTTTCGCGTCGTGCAGGAGGCTCTCACGAACGTGCATCGACACTCCGGAAGCAGCACCGCGGCCGTCCGGCTCATCCGCGATCCAGCCACCCTTGTCCTGGAGATCGCCGATCGAGGGCGGGGGATGCCTCCGGAAGTTCTGGAGCGCGTCCGCCGTCACGGCGCAATCGTCGGCGTCGGCATCGCCGGGATGCGGGAGCGCGTCGCTCAGTTGGGAGGCGAGCTGGCGATCGAATCGCGCGATCGAGGCAGCGTGATCAGAGTGGTCTTCCCGCTCACCGGAGCGAGCGACGCATGAACGCGGTCCGCATTGTCGTGGCTGACGATCACGAGGTCGTCCGGCGCGGCGTCGTGGCGCTGCTGGAGTCGCAGCCCGGCTGGTCGGTCGTGGGGGAAGCGGCCAACGGTCGAGAGGCCTTGCAGCAGGTCGAGCGGCTCGAGCCCGACGTGGTCATTCTCGACGTCAGCATGCCGGAGCTGAACGGAATCGAAGCGACGCGGCAGATTCTGAAAGCGGTCCCCCGAACGGAAGTGCTCATCTTGACGATGCACGAGTCCAACGAGCTCGTGCGGCGGGTGCTCGAAGCAGGTGCCCGCGGCTATGTCTCGAAGTCGGATGTCGCGCGCAATCTGGTCGACGCCGTGGAGGCGCTGCGCCAGCATCGAGCGTTTCTCTCCTCCTCGGCCACCATGGCCGTGGTCGAGGATTACCTCGGGAGAGCGGATGCAGTCATCCGGACGAAACCGCCGGAGGAGCTGACGGCTCGCGAGCGCGAAGTGCTGCAACTGCTCACGGAAGGAAAGAGCAACAAGGAGATCGCGGCAACCCTCGGCCTCAGCGTCTACACCGCCGAGACCCATCGGCGCAACATCATGCAGAAGTTGAATTGCCACTCCATCGCGCAACTGATCCGGTACGCCATGCACCACGAGCCGTTCACGGTCGATTGAGCCCGGTCGGGTGGCCGCGGCCACTCGCGTGAGGCCGCCGGTTCTTCGGTTGCTACGTCTGGCTGCGACGCACAGGCGCCGTCAGCTACTACTCGCGCGAGTTTCAGTCTCAGAGTGACTTACAGCCTCGAGACGATTTCGGGTGCGTTCCCGTGCGAAACATCATCTCGTACCAGTACTAGTTCCTGTCGGCCGGCCTCGGTGGAGTGAAGGATGGTCGCAGTCCCTCGACTGTCTAAAACCTTTTGGGGGATACCGGCTTGTTTGAGAACCGCGTTGGCGGTGTGTCGGGACTTGATTTGCTGATCGACGACGAAGTAATGATTCGTGATCGGACTGAACCAGATCTCGTGATCACCTTTTCCTTGTCGGTCGAAGCGACAGGCGTTGTCGCGCAACACTTTTTTGAGCTCCCGAGTAAACGACTCAGACATTCAGGATGCCAGCGTCACGAGCTCCTGCCGGTGGCTGGTCAGCTCAAACGCGAGGCGGTCGCTCGGAACGTTCGCGGGAAGCAGACCATTCGCTTCGAGCAGCTCAGGGATCATGGTCCGGAGTCTCGCCGTCAGCTCCTCGATCGTCTCCGCCTCTGTGGCCAATCCCGGCACATCGTCGCTCGTGGCAACCCAAACGTTCGCTTCCGGGTCCCAATCTGCCTGAACGTGGTACGTGTTCGACTCCATCGCAGTGGAAAGCATAGCAGGAACGCGATCGCGCTCGTTCGGTACTGATCAATGGTGCGCACCACCGAGGCACGGCTTTAATGGATTCGTCGCTGAACCCGCCGCCGCGAGACCGCGAGACCGCAAACCGCAGCAACTCAGCAACCCAGCAACCCAGCAACCCAGCAACTCAGCAACCCCCATCCGGCCACGCCATCGCCTCGGCGAACCCCGGCAGCGCCGCCGACAGCTCCTCAATGTGCGCGCTGGCGATGCCATCCAGCTCCCGCTCCAGCACGCCGCTGACGGTGGTCTCCTGCTGGTCTGCCCGATACTCCAGCATGTCGATGTGATGCCGCGGCAGCCGCACGCGCAGCTCCGCGCTCCGGATCGCCTGCGGGAGGATGCTGTCCGCATCGTTCCCGAGCGGCGTCGTCCACAGCTCGACCTCCCCGTTCTCGATAGCCTCGGACATCTGAGTCGGTTACAAAATGTAACCGACTGAAGTTGCCGGCCGCTGATCCGTCGAGGCCCTCGAATCGCGACTGCACGATTGGAGTTGCGCGGTGACGCACGCGGTGCGGGTAGTCACCCACAGCGGCAATGATCAATTGCAGTAACATTCGTAAGGAGCGACCGACATGCCTGTATCGACAATGACCAGCAAGGGACAAACGACCGTACCGAAGGAAGTGCGCGATGCGCTCGACTTGGAGCCGGGCGCCAAACTCACATGGGAAGTCGCCGGCGGCCGC
>JADGNY010000179.1 GCA_017883235.1 Thermoanaerobaculia bacterium
CGTATACGCCCCCCTCATCCGCCTTCGGCACCTTCTCCCCCCGCAAAAAACCGCGGGGGGAGAAGGACTCTCGACGAAGGGAGTGGCAAGGCTTTCGAGAGAGCAATTCCAGTAAGCGTGTCAGAAATGCGGTCTGTGCTGGGTTAGCGCGAATCCGTCATTTGATGGCTGCGCCGGCTCTTCGACCACTGACCACGCGCCGCAGCGCAGACAACCGACAACGCAGCGAAGCCGCAGACAACGCGCGCGAAGCGCGCAGTTAAAACAACCGCCGGCCGTAGATTCCCTGCTCGTCAGCCTCATTAACGAAGAGCCAGCCGACGAAGTCTCCTGGTTCGAAGCGCTCACCGGGATACCGGGTGAGGTCGAACGCCGCTGAGCCGAATCGCTCGATGTCTCCCGGCCTTGCTCCTTCGAGTCGTTTCCGCCAACGCGCAAAGTTCGAAAGGCGCAGGTCAACCCATCCCGAAGCTGCGTACTGCTCGATCCGCCGGGCATCGAGGTCGACCACTGTGTGTCCGGCCACCACGGCCGGAATGCTGATGCGAGGACCACGCGTGAGAGTCGTTTGTCCGTTGCGTTCCCGAAGGATCGGAGTGCCGATGCGAACGATGGTGCTGGCCACGGCGAGATTCTCGTGAAGGTAGCGCTCGACGAAACGCTGCATGTCGGCAGCATCGATGTCACGGATCTCGGCAATCGTTTCCTTGTTCGTGGCATGGCGGATCAGATAAGCCTCGGCGAGCAACTTGGAGAGACGAGGCGGACCGAGGTGGCCGACGGCGATGGATGGCACGTCGCCGCGCAGGCCCGATTCGAGGTGATGCATCTGCCGTATTGCATGTTCGCGGATTACGCCGGCACGGTAGCTCGGCTCGGTGATGGCGCCGTCAATCGCAGCGAGCATGTCGCGGCCGGTTGATGCGCCGAGAATCTCGAGCACGACCGTGCGCGCGACCTCCTCCGGCGTTACGAACTCCATCTGTCTTGGAAAGGTGATGGCCTGGAACTCGCCGATGGAGAAGAAACCGTTTTCGCCGGTGTCGGCGCCGATCACTTCGAGCTTCACGTCGCGGCCCTCGAACTTTTCGTAGGGTCGATCGTCGCGCAACTGAAGCCGCGACCCCAGCGCCTCCTCTCTCGGCTCCATGAGGAAAGCCGGCGCGTACGATTCAGGTTTGTCGATACGAACGGGGATGTGGCGCTTCTCGACCCGCCGGAATCCGATCATGGCTCCAGGCTTGATCTCCTTCACGATCGCGCCCTGCTTTTCCTCCGATTCGCCTGGTGTTCGGGCGAGCAGGAAAAGCAGGCCGGTGTGCGCGAAACCGATCGCCGATTTCGCCAGAAGTGTCAGCGAAGGCTTGTCCTCGCTGTGGGTGTACGGGATGTTGAGCCCCATGCCGCCAGTTCCGGTGGTGCCTACTTTCACGTACGTCTCTACGTTTGTATTCTTCAGCGTGTCGCTGAGCAGCAGAATGTGCCGCGCAATTTGCGGGATACCTTGTGCGATGAGGAGTCTCTTGACGGTGGAGAAAAGCGGGTCGAGGTCCTTGCGTTCGATCGCGCCGTGGCGAGCCTCGAGTCCGTCCATGAGCTCCTTGGTCTTGATCGCCAGCTCGAACTCGTCCTGGTAGCTGATCGCGGTCGCCGTGTTGATCGAATCGATGATGATCTCCGGCTTGTACTTGTTGACCAGTTGAAACAGTGCCGACGTCTGGAAGCTGATCTCGCGCCGGAACACGGCGTCGAAGAGCAGGTCGAACTGCTCCGGATTCTCAACGATGGCGTCCCGGTTGGCGTTCTTCAGCTCTTCCGGGACGAAAATGTTGCCCCACTCCGGGACGAGATCGATTGTTCCGTCGATCTGGTCTCGAAGGAACGCAAGTGCGTCGTCGACTTCCTTCTTACTCACCGCGGCGATGACGATTCGTTTCGGATTCAGCTCGCGAGCAATTTCGCGTGCTACCTGCACGCCCACCATGCCGCCGCCGCCGAGGATCAGAACTGTTTTCGCGCTACGCTTCGTCAAACGCGTTCCTCCTCCCCTTGCGGGAGGTCCCAGCGCTCGGTGATGCGCTCGTGTGTCAGCCACTTTTCGCAGTCGAGCGCCGCCATGCAGCCGGTTCCGGCGGCGGTGACTGCCTGGCGATAAACGTGATCGACGGCATCGCCGCAGGCGAAGACGCCTTGGATGTTGGTGGCCGTCGAATGTGGATGGCGCAGACAGATGTAGCCGCGCTCATCGAGCTCGAGCTGCCCGGCATACGGCTGCGTGTTGGGCGTGTGTCCGATGGCGACGAAGAGCCCCTGGGTCGCGAAATCGGTCACGACGCTGGTCTTGAGGTTGCGAAGCTTGAGCGAGGTGATGCCGCCCTCTTTCGTGCCGATGACTTCATCGACGGTCGAGTCGAGGATGAGACTGATCTTCGGATTGCTGCGTGCCCGGTCCTGCATGATCTTCGAGGCGCGCAACTCCGCGCGGCGATGGATGACGGTGACCTTGCTGGCGAACTTCGTCAGGAAGGTGGCCTCCTCCATCGCCGAGTCGCCGCCGCCGACGACGACGATCTCTTTGTTCTTGAAGAAGAAACCGTCGCAGGTGGCGCAGTACGAGACGCCGAAGCCTTGCAGCGCCTTTTCGCTCGGCAGTCCGATCTGCATCGCCGAGGCGCCGGCGGCGATGATCAATGCCTCGCATTCGTAGATGTGCGAGTCGGTGGTGATGGCGAACGGATGTCCGGCCAGCTCCACGCTGTCGACCTGCTCCATCTTGAAGATTGCGCCGAAGCGTTCGGCCTGCTGGCGCATCAGGTCCATAAGCTGCGGCCCGAGGATCCCCTCGGGGAAGCCGGGATAGTTCTCGACGTCGGTAGTGATGGTGAGCTGTCCGCCGGGCTGAAGTCCTTCGAGGACGAGGGGGGCCAGGTTAGCGCGGGAGAGATAGATGGCCGCCGTGCATCCGGCCGGGCCGGAGCCGATGACGATCACTTTGTAGTCTTTGATTCGTTCCATGCGGCGCGCATTCTATCGCGCGCGTTCGAACGGAGCGCTGGCGTCTCGCCCCCGGTCTTACAAGACTCGATACATTGCCGGGTAACCTCAGCGGCGAGACGCCGCCGAGCCAGCCGGCGAGACGCCAGCGCTCCGTTTCGCCGTGCTAAAACAATTTCGACTGCGGCGGCTTGGCCCCGCCGCGCAGCGCGTCGATCAGCGCCTGGCCCAGCAACGCCTTCTGCCAGTTGCGCATCACCGGAACGCGATCGAGATCGGCTGGCTCCTGGGGTTGGGCCTGGGCGACGGTGGCGAGGATGTGGCGCGGCGCGAGGACCGAGGCATCGACCTTCAGATCCTTGGCGATCTTGTCGCGCGCTTTCTTCATCCGGTCGATGCGCGCCTCGAGCTCGCGGTCGCGGAGCCATGTCTTCGACTCGCTCTTTTCCGGCAGCTCCTCGTCGGGGATGGCCAGTGCTTTCTCCACCATGCGGGCGATGTCGCGGCCGTAGCGGCCACGGTGATAGCCGGAGACGCCTTTGATGACACCGAACTCCTGCAGAGTGACCGGCTTGACCTTGGCCACCTCGAAGATCAGATCGTTGCTGAAGATCTTGAACGGCGGCCGGTCGGCCTCGCGGGCCAGGCCATCGCGATAGTCGTAGAGAGCGCGGACGACAGCCAGCGAACGGCGGTCGAGCGCACCGAGGCCTTTCAGGCGGCGGAACGGCTCCTCGTCGCTGTCTTTCTCGTTGAAACGGATCTGCTCCAGGCGCGCGAATTCCTCGACCGCCCACTCCCAACGTCCGAGTGCGGTCAGCTCATCGCGCAGGCGGGTGGCCAGATCGATGAGGTGGCGCGTGTCGGTGGACGCGTAGTCGAGCATGTCGGGCGGTAGCGGCCGCATGGCCCAGTCGGCGCGCTGATGCTTCTTGTCGACCTTGTAGCCGAAGTGACGATCGAGCAGCGCCGCCAGGCCGAACGCCTCGTAGCCGAGCAACTGCGAGCAGACCATCGTGTCGATCAGATTGGCGATCGTGTATCCGAAGTCGCGGTTGAGGATGCGCAGGTCGTAGTCCGCCCCGTGCAGGATCTTCGTGATGCCGCGGTTCGCCAGAATCTCTCCGAACTTCGACAGATCGAATTTGCACAGCGGATCGATGATCAGGTCCTCGCCGGGGAAGGACATCTGGATGAGGCAGACTTTGTCGAAGTACGAATGCAGCGAATCGGCCTCGGTGTCGAGCGCGATGACCGGCTGCGCGGCCACGCGGGCCATCGCGGTGTCGAAGTCCTTCTGGTTGTCGATGAAGATCACAGCACCAGCTCCCTCAACCCGATCGACACCAGCTTGTCGTTGAAGGCGCGACGGTCGAACTGAGCAGACGCGGCAAGGATGCGGACGTCGTCGTGTTCCTCCGACATGCTGAGAAGGAGCGCGGTGTCCTCGGCGGAGGGGACACGAATCTCCAGGTTGTGGAGCTGGACCACGCGTGCTGCGCCGAACATCCGCGCGTATAGCGCGTTGCTGGCGACGAGCACGTGCACGCGCACGTCGTCCTCGTCGATCCAGGTCAGAGGGATGAGGTCGAGCTCTTCGGTCTGATCAATTTCATGACGATCAACCCGAAAGCCGCGGTTGCTGGCCATCATCGCAACCTGATTCTTCTGTTGCGGTTGCATCACGCCGAGGACGTCGATCGAGCCGCTGTCGATCAGCCCCCCCAGCCACGCGGAACGGGCCACGCTGCCGACGAACATCGACTCGATCCGGAGTTTCGCGAGGAGATCCGCGACCGCCTCGATGGCACGTGTGTAGCGAGGCGTCGCACGGAGGGGATGCATCTGGTGGGGATTATATGGGGGTCGGGTGGGTTGTCGGTTGTCGGGTTGCGGGGTCTCGCGGTTGCGCGGTCTCGGGTTTGGGTCGGAGGGACTTTGCACCTATCCCCCGCATACCTAGGCGGCTTTATGTGAAGCCCATCGCAGTTTGTGTTCAGGCTGCGGGAGTGACACCAGTCAGACTTGACAGCCGCCGTCCATGCTTGCTGTCGGTCATTTCAGTATCTACGCCGTGAAGACTGGTCAAGGCGCTGAATTGCAGAAACCGTGGGCAATCGTTCCGTCTCTCTCGTTTCAAGATTCTACGATGCGTAGAATCTCTTTACCTCTTGCGGCATAGCCGTGGGAGAATTCCCGTTATACGTGGAACAGGCCCGACCGCAACCGGGCGAGGGATTCAGCTCATGGCAACAGCCCACGATATCGCAAACTACATCCTAAAAAAGCTCGGTCGCATGACGGCGATGAAGCTCCAGAAGCTGGTGTACTACTCGCAGGCATGGTCACTCGTTTGGGATGAAAAACCGCTCTTTCGAGAGCGCATCGAAGCCTGGGTTAATGGTCCTGTCGTGCCCAACCTCTACCGTGTGCATCGCGGACAGTTCGATGTGAAGGATTGGCCGCACGGCGATCCGGACAACCTCAGCGGGCTGCAGCGCGAAACCGTAGATATCGTCCTCGACTTCTATGGTGACAAGAGTTCGCAATGGTTGAGCGACCTCACGCACTCCGAACAGCCGTGGAGGGACGCACGGCAAGGTCTCGCTCCGACAGATCGTGGCGGAAACGAGATCACTCACGCCTCCATGCATGAGTACTACAGCAGCATCCCCCGTCCGTAGCCGGTGTCAAAGAACAAGAATCGCAAGAAGCCAGCAGCGGCGTTTGCGCCGACTTCAGCGAAGTACCCTGTCCTCGGAGCCCGTCCATCGGACTCGCGGAAAGTACCCGCTATCGGCCCGGTTCCATCGATAAACGACCAATCTCCGTCGTGGCGTATCGCGCGTATCGAGCTGGAGGACCCGTTCGGGTGGCACTTGGTGGAGCAAGGCGTGCTGCACGAGATTCGCAAGAAGTTGGCTCAGTTCGAGGCGAAGACGTGGAATGAGATTCTGGTGAAGGAGAAGCATCGGAATCACACCATCCCCGTCTCGAAACTGTGCGCTGCGGCTCGTGATCGTCTAGCTTTGCTGCGTCTTGACGACGTCGAAGAGGTTGTATCGCTACGTTTGACAGGTCCGCAACGGATCTGGGGCTATCGGCTTGGGCCAGTTTTTCACGTGCTCTGGTGGGACCCGGAACATCGTGTCTACAAAGGCTGAACGAGCCGGGGGTCGAAGGCAGCGCTGAATCGCCAAACCACCGCGAGACCGCGCAACCGCGAGACTCCGCAACCCCGAATCCCCGAGGTACCATCACCCCAGTGCTCGAACGCCTTCGCGACCTCGTCTCCCACCATTGGGGCTACGACTCCTTCCGCCCGTTGCAGCAGGAAGCAATGATGGCGGCCATCGAGGGGCGCGATTCGCTGGTGGTGATGCCGACGGGCGGTGGCAAGTCACTTTGTTATCAGGCGCCGGCACTCTTGAGCGAGCACGTCACCGTCGTGGTCTCGCCGTTGATCTCGCTGATGAAAGACCAGGTCGATGGACTTCGCGAATGCGGCGTGGCGGCGGCGCAGCTCAACAGCTCGCAGCGCAGCGACCAGCAACGAGCCATCGAGCGGGATGTCCTTGACGGCAGGATCAAGCTGCTCTTCGCATCCCCCGAACGGCTGGCCATCGTCAGTTTTCGCGACCTGCTCCAGCGCGCGAACGTGCGGATGTTCGCCATCGACGAGGCGCATTGCATCAGCCATTGGGGGCACGACTTCCGGCCCGAGTACCGGCAGCTTCGCGATCTCCGAAAGACCTTTCCGCGGGCGTCGGTACACGCGTATACAGCCACGGCCACTCCGAGGGTGCGCGCCGACATCGCCGAACAACTATCGCTCCGCGATCCGCTCCTGCTCGTCGGCGACTTCGACCGTCCGAACCTGACCTACCGCGTCCTGCCGCGCACCGACGAATGGAAGCAGGTGGTCGAGGTCGTCGAGCGGCACAAAGGGGAGGCGGGAATCATCTACTGCATCCGCCGGCGCGACGTCGACTCGCTGTCGGAAAAGCTGCGGCGCAAAGGAATCGACGCTGTCGCCTACCACGCCGGCCTCTCTCCCGACGAGCGGCGCGGCGCGCAGGAGAAATTCGCCTCGGAGAAGTGCGATCTCGTCGTCGCCACGGTGGCCTTCGGAATGGGCATCGACCGGTCGAACGTCCGCTACGTGCTTCACACGGGGATGCCGAAGTCGATCGAGCACTATCAGCAGGAAAGCGGGCGGGCAGGACGCGACGGGCTGGAGGCGGAGTGCGTGCTGCTCTATTCAGCGGCCGATGCCATCGTCTGGAGAAACATGCTCGAGCGTGGCGGCGAGGGCGTCGAGCCCGATCCGGCCTGGGTGGAGTCGGCCATGCGCCACGTGCGCGATCTCGATCGCTATTGTTCCGCGGCGGCCTGCCGGCATAGCGCGCTGGTGGAGTACTTCGGCCAGCAGTACACGGCTGAGAACTGCCACGGCTGCGACATCTGCCTTGGCGAAACGGAGAGCGTTCCCGACGCGCTGGTCATCGCGCAGAAGATCCTCTCGTGCGTGTACCGCGTCCGGGAGTCGTTCGGCGTCGGTCACGTTGTGAGCGTGCTTCGGGGTGAAGACACCGAGAAGGTTCGCGACCGCGGCCACAGCCGGCTGTCGACCTTCGGGTTGCTGAAGACGTCGACGAAACACGAGCTGCGCGAATGGATCTATCAGCTCATCGCCCAGGATTTCCTGCGCCAAACGGAGGACGAGTATCCGATCCTCCGCCTCGGCGCGCGCGCCCGCGACGCCATGCGCGGCGTCGTCGAGGTCAAGCTGCGGCAGCCGGTGGTCCGGAAACGCGACAAGAGCTCGTCGCGGCCGCCGTCCGGCCCGGCACCGCTCGATCCGCTTCAACCGCATGACCGCGAGCTTTTCGAGCGGCTTCGGAAATGGCGCCGTACGGAGGCCGAGCATCGTGGGGTGCCGCCGTACGTCGTCTTCAACGACAAGACCCTCCGCGACCTGGCGCGCGTGCGGCCGACGACCCTGTATGAGCTGCGCTCCATTTACGGCATCGGCGACGCTAAGCTCGAAGCGTTCGGCGATGCGCTCATCACACAGATCCGCGAGCATTGCGCGACCGCGCCATCGTAACCAGCAGCCACACCGCGAACGCGCACGAAGCGACGCCGGCAAACAGTCCGGCCATGCGCAGCAGAAACGCAAAAAAGTGGTCCGCCGGCAGCATGTGCATCGCGCCAAGCAGGTAACCCCAGTCGTGCTCCAGATCCTCGGAGGACGCGAATCCGACCAGCGGCAGATCCTTCGACCGCGCATCGCCGACGTATGCCGAGAGCTCGTACAAGCTGTACGAGAGCCAGAAGCCGCCGACGGACATGCCGAAGTAGTCGGGCTGCCGCGCGAAATAGATGACGCAGATGATGGGGATGGCGATCTGGAAGACGCTTCCCATGATCGAGGTGATGAAGTGCGGCGCCCAGGCGAAGACGAGATGTCCCATCTCGTGGAAGCCGAGCGTGATTCCGTAGAAAATCGTCCACCGCGTCGGGTCGCGGAACTTGACCGTGAAGATGTAGACGAGGAAGAGCAGCAGCAGCGCGCGTGGTATCCACATCCTGCCCCGGCACCAGTCGCGAGCGTCATCGAGGAAGGTGTCAAGCGCGGTTGGGGCGGAGGCCACCGGCGCAGCTTCGATGTGACCCATTCCAACGCAGTTTAATTGAAGGGCTGACGGGCTACTGTGGGCGGCACCGATCTCGCGGCAGATCCTCAGGTCGGGTTTGCTTTCGAACCCACTCGAGAGCCGGAATCACGTTAGAGGAGGGCAACGGTCGAGCTTCAACTCACCCCTACTACCTCTGCCGTTCCTCCAGATAGCCCCGTACTGCTCCCAGTACTGCTCCGCCAACGGTAGCTATCGCAACAACAACTTGAGGCCACGGGCTACCATTCTTCGGTGAGCCCAGACCGTATTTTTGCCAGTCGTAGATGGGCAAGACAACTACTGCCAAGACAATACAAAGTACGATTCCTGTGAGAAATCCTTGGAATGTGCCGGCTACGACCCCAACGATGCCCATCCATTTTGCACTTCTCCGGTTTGCCTTGTCTTTTGCCTCCTCTTTCATTTCACGAGTTACTAACCTGACAATCGAGACAAGGGCAAACGAGTAGTAATCGATTTCGCCAAATCTCGCCCCTGTGAACCGTGTGATCATCCTGACGTCATCAGAAGACGAATACTCGAGGAGTTGCTCCCGGAGCTGTTCGCCCTCGTGCTTGATTTGAATCGAGTTGCCGTAAGATACCGCTGGTTCGAATTTCCGGCAGTTCAGATAGTCTGAGGCGATGACGCTCAGTTCGCCCACAATCTGAACTTCTGCGCCTTTCAGCTTCTTCACATGCTCATCGCGCTGAAGGGACGTCTTCCCTGCAAACTCTTCGAACAGCTCATGAAGTGTCTTCAATTTGGCACCACCATCGACTTTACGTAATTATAGCGCGGGCGCAATAGCCAAGACACGCTCACATCTTCGTGGCAGCAGCGCGCGCGGAATCCACATCCTGCCCCGGCACCAGTCGCGGGCGTCGTCGAGGAAGGTGTCGAGCGCGGTGGGTTCCGAGGTCGTCGGCGCAGCTTCGATATGACCCATCGCAAGAAGTGTAGATCGAAGCAGGGAGACGTGTGACTCGATGTCCAGTTTTCAGACACCAGGCAGTTCGTGGGAAGGCATCGATGCGTCCGAGCTGGACATCGTAGCGTCCGAGCTGGACATCGCAGCGTCCGAGCTGGACATCGCAGCGTCCGAGCTGGACATCGCAGCGTCCGAGCTGGACATCGCAGCGTCCGAGCTGGA
>JADGNY010000086.1 GCA_017883235.1 Thermoanaerobaculia bacterium
CGCTCCGGCCAGAAGCGGCTCCTTCAATGGAACAACTCCCTCATCTACTCCGCCTCCGGAGAGGTCATCGGCACGGCCAGCATCGCCGAAGACGTCACCGACCGCGTTCGCCTCGAGCAACAGCTCCTCCGCACCCAGCGCCTGGAGAGTCTGGGGACGCTGGCCGGCGGCATCGCGCACGATCTCAACAATCTGCTTCTGCCGATCCTCATGGGCGTGACGCTGCTCAAACGGTTCGATCCGAACGAGGCCAGCCTGAAAGCAATCAACAACATCGAGCGCAGCGTCAGGCGTGGCAGCGATCTGGTGAAGCAGGTGCTCCTGTTCGCCCGGGGCAGCGAGACGTCGCCGGAGCCGGTGCACCTCACCGACATCGTGCGCGAGATCGAGGCCATCATCACCAGCACCTTCCCCAAGGACATCACCCTCGATGTTTCGATGGCCCCGGACCTCAGCCCGGTCACCGGCGACGCCACCCAACTGGCCCAGGTACTGTTGAATCTCTGCGTCAACGCCCGCGACGCCATGCCGCGGGGCGGCCAGCTCATCATTTCTGCTTCGAACACCGGCATCAGCGACCACGATGCGCTCCCGCATGGAAACCCGAGCCGCGGACCGCAGGTCGTTCTGGAAGTGACCGACACCGGAGAAGGGATGCCGAAGGAGATCCTCGACCGCATCTTCGATCCGTTCTTCACGACGAAAGAAGTCGGCAAGGGCACCGGCCTCGGGCTGTCGACCGCGCAGGGGATCATCAGCAGCCACGGCGGATTCCTCGGCGTCTCCAGCAACCTCGGCGAAGGGAGCACGTTCACCATCCACCTCCCCGCCCGTCCGGAGCAGCCGGCAGCCGTGGTGATCCCCGAGGAAACCGGGCCGCCTCACGGAAACGGAGAGTTGATCCTGGTCGTCGACGATGACGCATCAGTGGTCAGCATCACCAAACAGACCCTCGAGGTTTTCGGATACGAAGTGCTCACCGCGGAAGACGGCGCGCAGGCGATCGGCGTCTTCTCCCGCCGTCACGCCGACATCGCCCTGGTGGTGACCGACATGGCCATGCCGGTCATCGACGGCGCCGCGCTCATCGCTGCCCTGAATCGGATGGTGCCCGACGTCCGGATCATCGCCACCACGGGGAATCTGTCCGCGGCATCGATGTCGAAAATCGCCCGGACGGGCGTCACCCACATCCTGACCAAGCCGTACACGGCCGAACAGCTTCTGCGCACGCTTTCCGAGGTGCTGACCGGGCAATCGTGACGGCCCGCACGTTCGACCTGTGCGGTCCCCCGTTGCACCCTCACCGGCATCGGAGTAAGAGTTGCATGGAGGCTCCTCATGACCACAACGCTTACCCCACCGCGCATCCGTCCGAAGTCGTTTACCTACCGTACGAATGTCGGGGAGGTGAAAGGCCGCACCGGGACGTTGACCGGTGAGGGAAAGCCTCCGATCTGGGTCAGCAGTCCCCCCGAATTCAAGGGAGAAACGGGACACTGGACGCCGGAGGATTTCTTCGTGGCGTCGATCGAGGTCTGCCTGATGCTGACGTTCGTCGGCCTGGCCGAGAAACGGGGACTGTCGTTCGGTACGTACGAGAGCTCGTCCGAGGGGCTGCTGGAGTGGGATCAGATCTCCTACCACTTCACGCGCGTCATCGTCGCGCCGGTGATCACGCTGTTCGATCAGGAATCATTCGCAACGGCGCGCGAGGTCCTAGCCAAAGCCCACGACACCTGCCTGGTGGCAAACTCCGTGAAGTGCGACGTGATCGTCGAACCGCTGTTCCGGCTGGAGTGAGTTTGAAGGCAGAAAGCAGAAGGCAGAAGGCAGAAAGCAGAAGGCAGAAGGCAGAAAGCAGAAGTGCTCCGCTCATCGTCACTTCAAGTTGCCTTCGCGATCACTTCGATCCCTTCCCTTCTGCCTTCTGCCTTCTGCTTTCTGCCTTCTGCCTTCTGCTTTCAGCCTTCTGCCTTCCCTTCTGCCTTCTGCCCGGCTTCGATACTTCGCGGCACCGTGAGCACCGGCATACGCGCGAAGCGAACGAGACGCTCGGTGGTGGTGCCGATGGTGGTCACATCGCGGAACAGCTTGTGTTGTCCACCGATGACGATCAAATCGGCGCCGATGTCCTCGGCGCAATCGAGCACGCGCTCGGCCGGGCCGCCGCGAAGGACGATCTCGCGGAACGAGCAGCGCTCCTGAACGGTGGGCGCAATCCAGCGGCGCACCGCCTCCTCCAGCGCCGCGGCGTTCATCGGCTCCTGCGGTTCCTGCACATGCACCACCACGAGCTCGCATCCAAACGCGCCGGCGAGATGCACGGCGTAGTCGAGGGCCTCGCGCGCGGCCTCGGTGAAATTGATCGGGCAAAGAATCCTGGTCACCTTTGTGGCGGCGCCGGGCCGGCTCTCCGGTCTGCTGACGCTCAGCACCGGATACTTGCCTCTGTGAAGGACGCTTTCCGTCACCGATCCGAGGATTGCCCGCCGCCACCCGCGCAGGCCGTGTGTGGCCATCACGATCAGATCAGCGCCACATTCCTCCGCCTCGTAGACGATGCTGGACGCTGTCTGCCCACTCACGGTGCGCACTTCATAAGTCAGTCCGGCCAGCGTCTCCGCGGAATAGGCGCGAACCTCTTTTTCGAGAGCGGCCAGGTACTCGGGGGTTGGGGCATCGTAGAGCGGCACCTCGGCGTCGATTCCGGAGAACGGAAAATTCATCGAGTCGACGTGGAAGATCACCAGGCCGGCCGAGAAGCGCTCGGCGAACGTGCGCGCGTAACGCAGGGCGCTGAGAGCCGGCTGGCTCAGATCGGTCGGAACAAGAATCCGTTTGATGTTGACGTCGCGCATGGGGTACTCCTCCATGGTGCCATTTGCGTCCGGACGGGCCGCCGCTTCAGTGATGGAAATCAGTCGCGACGGTGATGGGCGCACATCCATTCCTGTCGCGCCAGGCGTTTACTGTGAGATCGATGACGAATCTCGTCTTTGAGGCGCCCAGCCCTCCGGCCGTGAACCGTCTCGACCGCTGGATTCGCCGGTTCGGCATGGCGGCGCACGTCGCCGTCGTGCTGTTCCTCTACGCCGCAACCGCAACCGCCATCGCCGCCGCGCTCGCGCCGTCGGTCGCTCTTCTCTTCATCGTGGTGGGTGCGACGGCGCGCGCCAGCCTGGCCGCCAGGGTGGCGGCAATTTCATTGACCGCCGGCGCCGGATTTTTCATCTCCGGTCTCACCCTGCTGGTGGTCGTTCCGATCTACAACGCCCTCCTGCCGACGCGCGTGCGCCCATTCCGAGGAGGCTATTTCACGCTCGCGGCAGTGCCGTGGTACCTGCATAACGGACTCTTCTATCTCGTTCGCTACACCTTCCTTCCGTTCATCACATTCACACCGTTCGGCACGTTCTTTCTGCGGGCCATGGGGATGAAGGTGGGGCAGCGGGTCCATATCAATACCGAATACATCTCCGATCCCTGTCTGATCTCTCTCGGCGACGATTGCGTCCTCGGCGGCAGCGTCCGGATCTTTGCCCACTACGCCGGCGGCGGGCATCTCAATATCGCGCCGGTCACGATCGGCGCGCGGGCCACGATCGGAGTGAACGCCACGATCATGGGAAACGTCATCATCGGACCTCGCGCGGTCATCCTGCCGCACTCGGTCGTGCTGCCCGGATCGCGCGTCGGCGCCGGCGAACGATGGGGCGGCGTCCCGGCGCGTCCGATCAGCGACCGGGAGATGGCCGGCCTGCGGCGTCACATCGTGTCGCCGCGTAAGGACGAGGATGCGATGCGGAAGATGTGAGCCGCTACGCGTTGTCGGTTGTCGGTTGGTTTCGGGGTCTTTCATGCTTCGGCGACACAGCCGGCGTCAGCCGGCTGCTTCCTCCGACTCAGCAACCTCGCTAACCATGACTCGTCAGGTCATAATTCGATTGTGGCGCTCTTCTTTCTGCACGGAATCGTGGATGAGTGGTCGTCGTCGTTCGTGAACCGCAACTACGGATCGCGCGCGGCGTTAGAGAAGCATCTCCGCGCACGCAGCACGCCATACGGGCGATGGGAAGATGGGTCGCAGGTGGACCATCTGAGCGTTGACGACTCCACTCGGGCCGGCGCGGAGGCTTGTCTGCTGGCGCGAGCGCTCGGTCATGAAGTCGTGTTCTTCATCAATCCGCTTCAAATCGAAACCGGTGAGCAGTATTTCTTCAGCTACCTCGATGCGTTCATCGACGCGTGCACCGTCTTCCATATTCAGTACGATGGTATCGCTTACGGCCTGGAAGATTACAGCGCGCGGCGGCGATTCCGAAGAGCCGTGAAGACGTCGGTGAAGGGGCTTGCCAGCGACGAAGCGGCCGCCAGAGTGAAAGAAATTGGTACGTTGCTCGGCGCCGCTGAGACGCAGCCAGCGGCGCATGCGTTGCCGCCCACGCTCGATAACCTTCGGCAGCTCGCAGCTGCCGGCGTGCGGATTGAAAACCACGGCTGGTCGCATATCGACATCGCGGCTCTCAGCAGATCAGGGTTCGCCGAGCACGTGGTCAAGGGCCGTGCGTGGATCCGAAAACGGCTGGACCGGGACTCGCGACTATATGCGGTACCGTTCGGGGTCAGCGCTGTGCCGGAAGAGTGGGCCGAGCTCGCTGGCGACGCATATTTCCTGGCTCGCGAAGACTTCGCGCCAACGCAACTGACGGAACGGTGCTGGAACCGTCACGATTTGACCCCGCGCCTGCAGGACTCTTAATGGACATCACACGAAATGTGGTCGCAGTGGACGTGCCCGACCGATCGCCCCATCCGCGCTTCGCCCGCAACCAAACGAGGTCGCCACGTCGCATCGGATTCGAACCCGAACGGTGGCGGGGGTGAGAAAAAAGGCTGCACTGTCACTCCAACCTAAGAGACCATAGCTGATAACTCAAAATTATCCCTCCCATGTCTACTCTAACGTTCGACTGGAGCCGTTTCAAAGGCGACGGGCTCCTTTTCCAGCATCTCTGTCGCGAGCTTTTCGAGGCAGAAGGCTTGTACGTCGCGGAGCGCGCAGAAGGAGGAAGCGATCGCGGACGCGATCTTGAAGTCTTCCTCGATCAGAACAAGAAGGCCGAGGGAACGGGACAGCCGGACTGGTGGATCGAATGCAAGTCGCGGATCGATAAGAACGTCGATCTGACCGACGTATCCGTGAATCTCGTATACGCCATCATTCATCACACGAAGCGCCTCGTTATCATGACGAACAGTCAACTGACGAATCCCGCGCGCGACATCCTCCGCGACTTCAGCCGAACCGCAAGCCACTACTTCTCGACGGTGACGCTGCAGCGCGAGGAAATCGAAGCGTGGATCGCGTCGCACCCTGACATCTACGATGACTACTTCGTGAAACTACCGCCCGCGCCAAGCCGATCGCGTAAGCGTAAGCAGTACGCCACGGCGGAGCCGAAGCCCGTTGACATTGAATACTGGATCACCAGCACCTTCCGGGACGACGACCCGCGACTCATTGCACGCGCGAAGAATCTCTCGTTCACGGAGCAGCAGTTGCGCGTCGCGTTTGGAGACACATACCGGATAGTCCGTCTCGAACCGTTCACCGAAACGGAGTGCGATATTCCAATCCTCGGCAGCGCCACGCCACTGCCTACATTTCTGATCGGCGACCGGGCAGTCGCTGGCAAGCCGCGTCAGCAGATCGACCGTCTTCGGCGCCGTATCGACGCCGTTTTCGTCGATCCGGACGGCGACGTACAACAAATCCAAGACGCCATCGCCGCACGCGAGCACGTATATCTGGCGGGTGCGGCCGGTCTCGGTAAGTCGCGACTGATTCGCGAAGCCGCACGCGCAGTCGACCGCTTCGTATCGATCGATCTGTCCGTTCAGAACTACGGCTATTCTCTTGCTGACCGTCTGACTGCGCACGCTATCGGCATCGACATCCCAACCCTGACGCTCCTGACGCCGGCCGCAATCGAAGCATTGCTGACCCGGCGCAACTGCGAGTCATCAGGTGCACGTATGGTCGCGGCATTCATCAAGCGCGAGTCGACGGACATAGATCCGACAGCAACAATCGCTGCGATCGTTACCGCATTCACACACAACCTCGACGCCACGGTTGTTTTTATTGACAACATCCACAGATTCTCCGCATTCGACATCGCGTTATTCCACCGCCTGCTGCAAAACAGAAAGTTTGTGGTTGTGTGCTCTGCGCGCGCCAACGAGATAGCGCTCGAAGACGCCGCGCACACTTTGAACGATCTGGTAGAGGCGGGACAACTGGTCCAGCTCGACCTCAGCCCACTCGATCTTCACGTGCGCCTTTCGGCGTTTATCTCTGCCGCGTCCGCGGACGAAAATACCCACACGTTTCTGCGGAAGTACACGCACGTTGCCTCGTTTCATGCGCTGTTGCTGCAGCTGAAACAGTTACGGCTACTGAACGTGATTTCACAACTCGACGATGGCAAGCTCACTCTCAACCCCAAATCTGCTCGTGCGCCACTACAGTACAGACGGGTCTGGGACGAGTTGCTCTCGAACCTGCGCACAACCTACGGCAGCGAGCGCGTCGAGCAAGTCCTGCAGTTAGCCTCTGCGTGGGGACACACCTTTCCGGATCGACTACTTTTCGACGTCCTTGGCGGATCGGCATCGCAACTCATCGACCGCCTCGTGACCGATGAGATCTTCGTACAGACGGAAAGCCGCATTCCAAATGTTGTTTCGCTGCGCTTCGATCACGAGCTGACACACGAGATCGTGTACGGGGCGATGGAATCGATGCCCGAACGGCGGATGTCGCTCGCGCGGGCCTGCATCGACTTCTTCGATCGGGAAGGGCCATCCAGCCCACTCTTCTCCCCGAAGCTGCTGTCTCTGCAATACGAGCGGACGGCCGATCTACCGAACGCCACGACGTATTCGAACGAAGAGGCGCAGCGCCTTCTTAAAGAAGGACAGCTGGCTGATGCCGCACGACAACTCGATCACTCCATCACGCTGCTCGACCGACTCGATGCCGGCTGCGGCGTTCACGAACCGGCATTACAAGCAGAGACGCTGCTGACCGCCATCGAAGTTGGGACAGAAGTTCACGGCATCGCGGCCATGCTCCCTCGCATGCGTCAACTGGGAACGCACCTTGTCATCCATCCGGACGAATTGAAGGAGGCTGCTCTGCAGGAACAGTTCGCGAGACACTATACAGACCGTCGCGAAGAGCAGAAAGCGTTTCGCACGATCGATTCGGCGCTTGCGACATACAAGAAGAGCGGCGCTCTTCCGGCGTATGGCCGAGCGTTGAACACGAAGGGCGTGATGAAGAAGCGTTTCGGGCACGAGCCCGTGGAGACGCTCCGCGTGCATCGCGACGCGGTTCGCATTTTTCGGACGATCGGCGACCGCCGGGGCGGTGCTGAAGCGCTTGGAGACCTCGGCGCTGTCCTGTTGGAAAACGGGCGCGGACACAAAACGGTCTTTTGGTGGCGTAAAAGCATGGAGCGGTTACAGGGGACGATCGACTATCCCGCCTTCTGCGCGCACCTCACCGACTTTTCGTACATCTGTGCGCTTTACCGGCCCGACTACGGTGACACCGAGGTTCATCTGGAGGCAGCGCATGATCTCGCGAAGCGGCTGGAGCTCGCGCAACTTGCCTGTCGGACGTCGATCAATCTGGCGAACTACCTTCTTTTTCACGGCGCTGCGTCCGAGATCGTCCGGTGCCAGAAGCTTCTTGACGAAGCACAGCAGATCGCCGGAGCTGAGGAGGACACGTACCTCGAGCTGCTCGCCGTATTCAGCCACATCGTGCTCGATCACCGCGTGGGACGGATGAGCGCTGACGACCAAGTGAAGCGATTCTTTGATCTCGCTGATGAGGAACACGTCCTCGCCCAGACAGCGCCGCCGTTGACGGATAATCGTCTCCTCAACATCGCGAAGTACGTGGCCATCCATCATCCCTCCCGCATTGCCGGGTATTTCGACGAGCGCATGAACCCGCAGATGCTTCCCTTCCGCTCCATATCTTCGACCGAGGCGGCGGATCAGTTCGAACAGGCGAATCCGTACTACCGCCAAGGCGGTTTCTATGCCACGTACTATTGACCGCGCGGTCGTCTTCGATCTTGACGGCACACTCGTCCTCTGTGAAAGCGTGGGCGATGTTATCGCTGACATCCTCACCCGGTATGGTGCCACCCGGAACAGCGCGCGCTTGCGAGAGACGATCTCAGCGGCGAATTCAGACTGGGCTCTCGTCGAATCTTGTGTGCCTATGCCTGCGCGGAACGCAGCATACGAGGAGGTACTCCGAGTGAATGCCAAGGCCGCAGCCTCGTCGCAATGTGACGCGAGGATCGTACCGATGCTCGCATTGCTTGGATCCGAGTATCGGCTGTTCCTTCTGAGCGGCCGCGATGAGAGGAGCATCGGTCTCATCCTGGAGAGACATCAGATCGACTCGTGTTTCGAAGCGATCGTAGGGGCCGGGCCACATGTGGCTGAAAAGCCCGACCCGAGCGCCTTCCGCGAGCTGCTGGCTTGGCATGGGATCGACGCGAGGCGCGCGACATACATCGGCGACAAGGATGTCGATTCCGAGCTGGCAAGGCGGGCTGGCGTCGCATTCGTGGGCGTTACTTGGTATGGAGAACGGCTCACGGGCGACTGCACACGGATCGCAGCGCCGACAGACCTCCCGTCGGCTGTGGCTCAGATGTATCGCGCCAGAAGCTCTGCGGTTTGACGCACGATTTCATCCCACGAGTAACGGATTGCCGACGCTCTGGCGTTCTTCCGCACGTCCGCGAGCCTCATCAGGTTCTCGATCACGAAATCGAGGGTCCGTGCCAGGTCGGCGACGTCGCCGGCTCGGAAGTGGAATCCCGTCTGGCCGTGCTCAATCAGCGTCTTGAAACCGCCTGTGTACGAAGCCACGACAATCATCGCAGACGCCAGTCCTTCCAATGCGACGTTTCCAAATGTTTCGTAGTGTGACGGCACGACGAGGATGTCGTGCGTTGCCATGATGCTCGCCACTTTGCGATTCGGTACACATCCGAGCCATGTCACGAGAGGGGCCCATGCATCGACGTCAATGCCGGCCAGAATCTCACCAACGATAGTGAAATGCCAACAATGGTGCCGCACGTGCGCGAGCGCCGCGAGGGTATCGGCGAGCCCCTTTTCGGGCACTGGCCGGCCGACAAAAAGCAGCTCAGCGCGTCGGCCGGAAGACATCGAGGTCGATTCCTCTTGGAATGATCGACAGCTTATGATCGTCCAGTCCGTAGACTGAGCGCAGCACTGCCGCTTCGTCGTGAGTTGTGGCGATGACATGATCGGCGTCGCGTGCAATGCAGCGTTCCGCGTCAAGACGGATGCTCATGAAGGGCGACATCCCGGTGACCCGCTTGTAGGCGCCGAGCGACGCAAAGCTCACGATCAGCCGGCGCTCGAATCGCGCTGCCAAGCGAAGTCCGAGCAGTGCGCTGAGCCAGTAACAGCCGAGAATGACGTCGGCGTTCACGGCTTCTTTCGCCAGCGTCTCCATGACGTCGGCATCGACGCCATCCATCTGAGCGTAGCAAGCCTCTGGGCTATAGGGAGCACCGTCTCGCAGCGGCACGCGGAGCACATCAAAGTCGAGCGTTATCTCCTGCCGCGGCGCGCGGCCCGGGTTCTGAATCGTGACGACCGTAATCGCCCAGTCCTGCAGAACGAGACGCTTTCCGATTTCTAAAATGTACCTGCATTGTCCACCCGCGTGCTCCGTGCCAAGCTCGCCGAGCGGGTCGCCGTTCAACGACAGAATGAGTAGACGATGCATAATTTTGAGTTATCGTGATCGCCGAAGCGACGCTCTGCTCGAGGCGGTGCGGGCATCGGTGCAGGCATTCGCGGGCGGACGGCGACATCCGCGGCGTGAGGTCCGGGTTGTGATCTCGCCGGGATCGGTAGCGCAATACGACAGCGGGAACGCGGATTTGCGGCCGGCGGCGATCGTGCGGCAGGTGCTTGATGTGGCGCGATTCGACGAACATCGGCTCTTCGGATACCGGTTCGATCACAAGTTGGCTCACTTCCTCGTCATGCGTGAGCTCACGCAACTGCCTATGCCGGAGTCCAGGGGTTTGTGGGCGTTCGTGAACGCTGCGAGCAACGAGCGGGAGCTTGCGTCACTGCTCGATCATGCGTTTCCTTCCGGCTATGTCATCAAGCGCTGCCTCGGCGCCGGCTCGGGCGACGAGGAGACGTTCGACGTCACGACGGAGGTGTTGTCTTCATTTCGAATGCTCGCCAAGAGCGTCGCGCAATCTGATCTCGACCCGTACCTCGTTCAGGAACGTATCCCGATCGCGCGCGAGTATCGCGTACACACGGTGGAAGACGAGATCCTGGAGAAGCTAACCCTGCCGCGCCATGACGACGATCCGATTGACGCGGAGACGAAGGATCGGCTCGCCGCGTTTGCGCGAGAGTGCCTCGCATCCATGAGCGATGCACTCGTGTATGACGCCGTGTGCGGCTGGGACGTTGCCGACACCGGCGAACGCTTCGTCGTGATCGAGATCAACTACACGGGCTTTCATCCGCAATGGAATCGCGGATTCCAGACCAGCGGGTTCCTGCTGGAGTCGCCCGAGGGCGCACGGCACCTGGCCACGTGGCTTCGCTGGATGGCGCAGAGCTATGGCCTGGCCATCTCGATTGCCTCCAAAGATGACCAGTTGCTCCAGGAGATCGAGCGGTTTGCAGGCGAGTGACGCAGAAATCGCAGAGGTCCTCGCGGATGCGGGAGTGGTTGCCGTCAAGTTCAGCCCGTTAAACCGAGGAGGCGACAAATCGACGTGCCGCGTCGAGACGGCTGAGCGTTCATACGTTCTTCAGTTCTACGAACGCACGGCTGCGGCCGCCCGATACGCGCTGCCGTTCGTCGCTTGGATCGCAGCGCGCGGCTATCCGACACCGGCGCCGCGGCCGATGCAGAGCGGCGGCTGGTTACACCGCGGGCGCCTTCCGGCCGCGGTCTTTCCGTTCGTAGAAGGCACGCATCCTCCGGTTGCGACGATCCCCATCACCGAGCAGATGGGCGCGGCACTCGCACGGCTCCATCGCATGGCGCGGGGCTACGATAGGCGGCTACCGACGATCGACCGCCTCCAACTCATCCGCGACGCGATGGTCGCTGCCAAGGCACACGAATCTCTGACGCCGTGGTCCGAAGTAGCCGTCGCATTCCTGCGCGAAAACGAGAAGCGCTGGAGGAACGATCTCGCTCGCTTGCCATCAGGCCCTGTCCATCACGACTTTCACACGGATAATCTTCTCGTGCTCGACGACGTGCTCACGAGCGTGCTTGATTTCGACGAGGTACAGCGATCACCATTCGTCATTGACATCGCCCGCGCGCTTCACTACTTCGCCGAAGAGGCGCCCGATTTTCGGCTTCCCCGCACGGTCGCGGAGGCCTTCATCCGCGGCTACGAAACGAGTCGCCTGATGCAGGAGAACGAACACGACGCACTCGACCTCGCCTTTCAACTTGCGAATCTGGCACATGTCGCCTTCTCGATGCTAGACACACTCGATCGACCCGCGAGCCTCGAGGAGTCGGTACGACACCGGGTCTACCTCGCGAACCAGAACAGGCTCCTGACCTAAGGAAGCTAAACTACAAGCAGATCGATGAGCGAATATCAGTACTACGAGTTCCTGGCCATCGACCGGCGACTCACAGCCGGCGAGATGGCCGAGTTGCGATCCTTCTCGACTCGCGCACGGATCACGTCGACGAGTTTCGTTAACGATTATCAGTGGGGTGATTTCAAGGGAGACGAAAACGCGTGGATGGACAGGTACTTCGACGCGTTCCTCTACTTTGCGAACTGGGGAACAAACGTCCTCAAACTGCGGCTGCCCTCGAGTCTGCTCGACAAGAGGACGGCAAATCTCTATTGCGTCGGTGAATCAGCATCCGCACGCGAGCACAAAGGGAAAGCGATCCTCACGTTCGCTTCGGATGATGAAGAGATCGACGAATGGCCTGACGAAAGCGACGCGCTTTCGGCACTGATACCAATCCGCACACAGATCGCTGCGGGCGATTTCCGGAGTCTTTACATAGGCTGGCTTCTTTCCGCGCAGACAGGAGAACTCGAGGACGAGGAAGTCGAGCCGCCGGTTCCCCAGGGACTCGGAGATCTCGATGGATCGCTCGAGCGCTTGGTCGATTTCCTCCGAATAGACACCGACCTGCTCGACGCCGCTGCCGCTGTCAGCCCTCCAATGACCGCGCAGACGCTCACGCGCGAAGCGATTCAGAAGTGGATTGCCGCACGGCCGAGGACCGAGCGGGATGACTACCTCGAGCGATTCATTGCCGGCGAAGAACCCGCACTCTCCGCTGAGCTTCAACGCCTGATCGGTAATCGGAACGTCGCCGAGTCTCGCACAGCGAGGACTGTCGGCACGCTTCTACACGCTGCCCGGGATTTAGGCGATGAACGGCGGAGCGTCGAGGCAGCACGAGCCGAGATCGAGAAGACACGGCGCGAACAAGAGGCGGCATCGGCACGCTCGAAACATCTCGACGATCTCGCACGGAAGGAGCCGGCCGTATGGAAAGAGATCGACAGTCTGATTGCAACGAAACAGCCCGCGAACTACGACCGCGCCGTCAGTTTGCTCGTCGATCTGCGCGATCTGGCAGCAAAGCAAAGCCGTGAATCGAGCTTCCTGGACCGCCTCGATGTCTTGCGTGCGGAACACGCGCGCAAGCCGTCATTCATCGCGAAACTGCAACGTGCCGGCCTGTGCTGATCGTACGCGTTTCATGACAGTCTCCGGCCGCGGTTGGCCAACGCACGCAGAATGGCATCTAGAACCGAGTCGAGATCCTTCCCCACGTCCTCGGCCAGAAAGCGCAGCACCCAGTAGCCATTCTCCTGCAGTAACAGATCTTTGTGCCGGTCGCGGCGGTAGGCAGTCGCATCGGAGAGATGCTGCGCACCGTCCAGTTCGACTGCGAGACGGGAGTCCGCACACAGCAGATCGACTTCCATCTGGCCGCGGCCATCGAACGCTATCGGCAGATTGGCGTTCAGCAAGAATCGTCCCCGAGTCTCACTCAAGGTCTCCAGCCGTCGATACAGGAAGGCCTCGGACGCGCTACGGGCCCGGTCAGCGCCCTCCGCTTCCGGAGCGACGCGGCGCGCCGCGTGAACGAACAGATTCGCCAGCGGCGCGTCGACTCCGTCACGAATCAGTCTGCGTACGCTGGCGGCGTAGTCGTGCTTCCAACCTGGATCCGCGGGGAGCGGGACGGCGGCGGGCCAACCGGGAACCGCACTCGCCGGAAGAACGATCGTATAGCCCACCGCCTCGTAGCCTCGGCAACGCCGATCGAACATCCTCGCCAGCATCGGCACGTTGAGATCCGCGTAGTCGTACACCCGGACCTCGCGTTTGCTGTCGTAGAGGCGATGCAGCCGCCCCGCGTACTGGGCGATGGTTCCGCGCCACGACACCGGCAACGTGAGCATGAGAGTATCCAACCGCGCATCATCGAACCCTTCGCCGATGTATTTGCCGGTCGACAGCAGAACGCGGTCCTCATCCGGTGGGATGGCGCCCAGTTGCGCTGCGACCGCCTGGCGTTGCTTTCTCCCCATTCCGCCCCGAAGCACGAGGAGATGGCGAACGCTTCCGGAAAGGTGGTTCGCCAGGCGATCGAGATGATCGTTGCGCTCGGTCAGGACGAGCGGCGACCGGCCGTCTCGAACCGCTTCGATGACGTCGTCGCAGATGCGCCGATTTCGCGACTCGTCGTCGATCAGTTCGCGGTACAGGCTCTGGAACTGCGCTCGCCGATCCTCTTCGATGTTGGCAGCCTCGAAAGCCGTCGGACGGACGTATACCGTGTGCTCGAAAGGCCGCGCAATTGCCTGCGCCTTCGCACTCACTCGATGGCGGATCGGGCCGCACTGCATGAAGATGATCGGATGATGACCGTCCTTACGGGCAACGGTCGCTGACAGGCCGGCGACGAACCTGGCCTTCGCGCGGCGGGCCACCTGTTCAAAGCTGAACGCCGACAGGTGATGACATTCGTCCACGATGATGTGCCCGTAGTCGCCGACGCGATCATCGACCACTCCCTTCCGCCCGAGGCTCTGAATGACGGCCACGTCAAGCAGTCCGTTGGGTCGATCCCGCCCGCCGCCGATTTGACCGACTCCAGTTGCCGGCAAGTCCAGAAACGCTGACAGCCGCTCCACCCACTGGTCGAGCAGTTGACGCCGATGTACGAGAACCAGCGTAGAAACGCCGCGCTGTGCGATGAGCCATGCGGAAACGACTGTTTTTCCGAATGCCGTCGTGGCGGACAGCACGCCGGTCTCATGCGCCAGCATCGCGTCCGCGGCAATCCTCTGTTCAGGCCGAAGCTCTCCCTGGAACGTCGCCCGGAGAGGCTGACCCGCGAAACGTTCATCCCGGACGATCGGAGCGATCTTCAGGTCCGCAAGCAGTTCCAGCACATCGTCGAGGCATCCGCGTGGCAATCCGATGTGTTGTGGATGATCCTCGGCGCAGGCCACGATCCGCGGCTTGTCATATGTCGGCAGCCGCATCGCCTGCGCCTTGTAGAACTCGGGATTCTGGAAGGCCGCGAGCCGGAGCAGCCGGTTTCTGAGCGCGGGAACCAATGCCTCTTTGGCAAGATAGATCTGGTTCCCGAGAACCACCTCCAGGGTGCGGGGCAACCCGGCGATCGCCGGCTCTTTCCGATGCCGCGAGGGCGGGGCCGTCCACGGCTCTTCCACGTCTTCGTCAGCAGGTGGGAAACGCACGCCCACGATCTTCCCGGCTCGCTCGGCGTCGCGCACGATGGCTTCGACTCGAGACCGGCCGATCCTGAGCACTGTCGATAGAAACGCCCATTGGTCCGGGTGCGGAACGAGCGAGTCATCGAGGAAAACGCTGTTGCCGCGCTCGCGCGCCTGCTTCTGCAGCGGCAACGCGACCAGATTGCCGAAACCACCATGCGGCAACGTGTCCTGGTTCGGAAAGAAGCGGTCGTATGAGTCCAGGCCGACTTCGGGACGACGCTCCATCGTCTCCGTCAGGATGAACGAACCAACCCTGCGTGCAAGCGCGGCTGGAATGGCCTCCTCGAAGAAGAGCCAGACATGGCCGCCCTGGCCGGAGCGGGAGCGCTCGATGGCAGCCGGAAGTTCCAGTTGCCGGCAAGTCTCGGCGAATGCGGTCACATCCTCACGCCAGCCTGTCTTGTCAAAATCAGCCGCCAGAAAGAAGCACGCCTCGTCGCGAAGCATCGGATAGACGCCGGCGACGAATGGCTGGCTGGCGTCGTCGCGGCCCGACAAGTGATACCGGATCACCTCATCAGTTATCGGAAGAAAGCGTTGGTGCGAACAGTCGGAACACTTGATCCGCGGCTTTTCGCAGACCCCTCGGATCCACTCGTTGCCGCAGGCAGGCGCATACCCGGACTTCCCCGTCTTCCGGCTCTCGAAGCGACGCGCGTAAACATCTTCGCGCCCACGGAAGAGGGAACGAAACAACGCGATCTTGACCTGCGAGGTGGACTGCAGGTGGACAGAGGTCTCTATTCGATCGAGCGACATGACTGATCGTTATCGCCGTCAAGCAGACTGCGCAGGATCGTTCCCTTGGTGGTCGCCTCGGCGTCGGACATCCGCAAAGCCTGCGCCACCTTTCACGTTACGGCAAGCGCTCCCATCAGCAGCCAACGGTCTGGCTCGCCTGTTGCTCTACGGCTATCTCAGGAGAAACACGCCAATGAAGAAGGTACTCGTATCCACCATCATGTCCGTGGCATTGATCACGGCTCTCGGCTGCTCGAACTGGAACCGGATGACTCCGAAGTCGCTCGACAATTCGACGACGGCGACCGAGATCAAGAAGAATCTGCTGGCCGACCACCTGACCGGCGTCGATGTCGATGTCACCGACGGCGTCGTGACGCTGGCGGGGCACCTGCCCACCGCGGCCGACCGCCAGAAAGCGTACGACGACGCGGCGAAGGTCACCGGCGTCAAGACGGTCGTCAACCACATTGACGTGCCGTAGCAATCGCGCGTATCCCCTTCGGTGGCCTCGGGCAATCCGCGCTGGCATCGCGGGTTGCCTCTTCCCGCTCAATGAGATGGACGATGCTCGTCGCCACGAAGAACGTCGTCTGTCCACCGGTTCGCTCGGTGAGCGTGATCACCATCCACCGCTCGCTCGATCACCGTGCGATGTTCGTGCATCGTGAGAGCATGGCTCCCGATGAAAACGATCATTGAGCCATTCCGGATCAAAGCCGTCGAGCCGATCAAATTCACAACCCGCGCGGAGAGGCGTCTCGCTCTTGACAATGCCGGAAACAATGTCTTCCGGCTGCGCGCCGAGGACGTTCTCATCGACCTGTTGACCGACTCCGGAACGGGAGCGATGTCCTCCGATCAGTGGAGCGCGCTGATGCGCGGCGACGAGTCGTACGCGGGGAGCCGGTCCTTCGTGCGCTTCCACGAGGTCGTGACGGAGCTCACCGGATTTCGCCACATCATCCCTACGCATCAGGGCCGCGCGGCCGAGCGGATACTCTTTCACACAATCCTGAAACCAGGCCAGATCGTCCTCAACAACACGCACTTCGATACCACGCGCGCCAACATCGAAGTCGAGGACGCCGAAGCTCGCGACCTCGTCATCGCCGAGGGCCGGATCCCCTCGTTCATTCATCCGTTCAAGGGAAACATGGACCTGGACCGTCTCGAGCACACGCTGGCGACCGACGGCGACCGCATCGTCCTGGTGATGGTCACCGTCACGAACAATTCCGGCGGCGGGCAGCCGGTGTCGCTCGAAAATCTTCGCGGAGTTCGGGCACTCTGCACGCGCTTCGGAAAGCCATTTTTCCTCGATGCCTGCCGGTTCGCCGAGAACGCCTGGTTCATCAAACAGCGTGAGCCGGGACAGCAGGACCGAACGCCGCGGGAGATCGCGCGCGAGATGTTCTCGCTTGCAGACGGCTGCACGATGTCGGCAAAGAAGGATGGCCTGGCGAATATCGGCGGGTTCCTGGCGATGAACGATGATCGCTGGGCCGAGGAATGCCGCAATCTGCTGATCCTGACCGAAGGCTTTCCCACCTACGGAGGAATGGCTGGCTACGACCTCGAGGCAGTCGCGCGTGGTCTCGAAGAGGTCACCGAGGAAGCGTATCTCCGCTACCGTATCCGCTCGATCGAGTATCTGGCGGAACGGCTCACGGCCGGCGGCGTACCGATCGTGCAACCGCCCGGAGGTCATGCCGTCTACATCGACGCGCGGGCCATGCTGCCGACGATCCCACCGCTCGCATATCCGGGTGTCGCACTCGTGAACGCGCTCTATGTTGATGGCGGCATCCGGGCATGCGAGATCGGAACGGTGATGTTCGGTCTTCAGCCCGATGGAAGCGAGATCCCGGCGGCGATGGATCTCGTGCGCCTGGCGATTCCGCGCCGGCTCTATACGCAATCGCACATCGACTATGTGGCCGAGGCAATCCTGGAAGTCGCGGCGAACAAGGATGCGCTGCGCGGTTATCGGATCACGTCATCGGCGAAACGTCTGCGCCACTTCACCGCCGAGTTTGCACTTCTGGAGAACGTCTCCACCGGCCAGCACGCCGAAGCCTCTGCGTTCGCCGGATGAAACCGAGTGCATGGCGGCGCAGATTGGACAGGTGGCTTCACACGGCAGTTTGAGCGGCTCGCTCTCGATGCGAACGCCTCAACCGGCGACGCGACGGGAAAGCTTCTCGATGTCGCTCCACGAATAGACCGGAATCGTCCGTCGCGGGTGGCTCTCCTTCCCTCCGTAGACGAGAGCTGCCGTGACGGCGGTGTTTGACGATGTCGCACCGATCAGATCCCGAATCGCCTGCAGCGGCTCGAAGAACGACGGGTGTGTCGTCGCACCCGACTTGCACTCGATGAGATGCAGCGAACCGGCCTGCTGGAGAACGAGATCGATCTCCATTCCACGCGACTCCCGATAGTGCTTCAGGTCCGGCTGCCGCCCTCGATGGACCAGGCCTTTGAGAATCTCTCCGGCCACCCAGCTTTCGAACAAGGCACCGCGGAGGGGGTGACTGCGCAATTGATCCGGGTCGCGGATGCCGAGGAGACTGCAGGCGACGCCGGTGTCGATGAAGTGGAGCTTCGGCGCCTTGATGATCTGCTTTCGCACGTTTCGATGCCACGCGGGGACGAGGGTGGTGATGAAACTCGCCTCCAGAATACCGAGCCACGCCCGCGTCGTATTGTGAGAAACACCGGCGTCACCGCCGAGGGAGGAGAGATTGACCTCCTGCGCCGTCCGTCCCGCGGCCAGCGTAATGAATGTCCTGAAGGCGCGGAGATCGCCGATCTCTTTCACTTGCCTGACGTCGCGCTCGATGTACGTCGTGATGTAGTCGGCGTACCAGCGAACGGGATCGAGATGACGGTCGTAAACGCGCGGGTACCCTCCGCGAAAGACATCGAGCCAGAGGTCCTCCTGCCAGTCCTCGCTCTGACGCCGTTCGTCGAGCGAGAACGGAAGGAGGTGCAGAATCGCCGTCCGGCCCGCAAGCGTCTGACCAATGGCCCGATTCGCGGCGAGTTGTTGGGAACCCGTGAGGATAAAGCGCCCCGGCGAGGGATCCTCATCGACGTCGGCCTGGATGTAACTGAGCAACTCCGGCACGTTCTGGATCTCGTCGAGAATGACACCCTCGGAGTACTCGGCGAGAAATCCGCGTGGGTCGCTTTGGGCGAAGTCGCGCGTGTCGAGCGGCTCGAGATTGACGTACTTCTTCCCTGGGAACGCCGCGCGGCACAACGTGGTCTTGCCAGATTGTCGCGGGCCGGTGAGAGTCACCACCGGAAGTTGCGCTGCCGCCTCCTTCAGACGAGACGTGAGGGCTCTCTGGATCATGCATCGATTGTAAGTCAGATTGCCAATCCATGCGGACAGGAGGCTCGACGAGGCCCATGATTGGCTTTCACGAGGCCATGATTGGCCTCCACGAGGCCATCATTGGCCTTCACGAGGCCATGATCGACGTAGAGTGCCCCCGCCCTCATGTCCGCATGGCGTCGATCACATATTGGCCGCCCAGGGGCAGCCAGGCAAGGCGCGCTTCGAGCCACCGCCAGACGGCTCCGCGCCAGGGGAAGAAGAGAATGTAGCGGGCGCGGATGTCGGAGAGGCCGGCGGCGGTGAGCCGGCGTCTCGCTTCGGGCTGCGCCAATAGAACCGCGTCGCGGTCGAGCTCGCAGCGGCCGACTACGAGGCGGGTCAGCGGATTCCACGGGTTGTGCTCGCACAGCAGGACGAGGCCGCCGCGCCGGGTGATGCGTGCCGCCTCGGCCAGAAAGTCGGCGCGCTGGTCGACGGGCACGTGGTGGAGAACGCAAACGGCGATCACCATATGAAAGCTCTCATCAGCGAACGGCGTGCGGAGGCCGTCGGCGGCGATCATCCGGCCATCGCGCGCCGCGGCCTGCCCGAGGCTCGAGATGGAGGGGTCGATCCCCCAGACGTCGGCGAGCAGCGGGCGCAGGCGCTGGGTCAGCAAGCCAATGCCGCAGCCGATTTCGAGCACACGCACCGCACCGCTTGCCGGCACGGCCGGCAGCGTTGGTTGCCCAAGGCTCGGCCGACATTGGCTCTCCGAACGTTCTGTCGCGCAGGCTCCAAGCCGGCGCCTTGCTTCAAGGATTTGCCGCACCTTGGCTTCGAAAAAGAAATCATGCTCGAGGCCGACGACCGCCAAGGCCCGGTCCACCTTCTGCGAATAGTCGGCGCTGTGCTCATCGAAGCTCAAGCCAGGGCTCCCGACTGAGGATGGAAGAGCGCGTTCAGACCCTGCTCGAGCGGCCGGGCGGCGAAACCAAAGGCCAGAAACGCGCTCTCGGTGTCGTGGCTCTTCGGACTGAACAGGCGCGCCACCTGGTCGGCGTAGAGCGGCGGCTTTTCGAGCGGCAGGAGCGCGAGCGCCCGACCGGCGAGCGCGAGCAGGCCGGCAGGCACGCCGATGGTCCGCGGGCGGGTATTGAAAAAGGCCGCCAGGCGCCGGATCAGCTGCAGGTAAGTCATTTCTTCAGGCCCCGCGAGCACATGCACACCGCCATGGCTGGGCGCCATCACGGCGCGGCAGATGCCATCGATGACGTCATCGAGATAGACCGGCGCCAGCCGCGGGCTGCCGTCCCCGGCGACCGGGATCCAGCGGCCCTGGCGGCAGCGTTCGATCAACGTCGAGATGCCTTCACCACCTGCGCCATAGACTTCGGCAGGCCGCAGGATGTTCCAAGCCAGACCCGAATCCCGAACGATTTTTTCGGCTTGGATCTTGGATCGGCTGTAGGCGCCGCCCGCGGGAGAGATCGCGCGCGTACTCACCAAGGTGAACCGTTGGACGCCGGCCCGCCGTGCCTCTGCGACCAGATTCAGCGTGCCCAGAGCATTGACCTCGGTGTAGCGGTCGCTCCGGTTGGAGTGCGTGACGGCCGCCAGGTGGAGAACCTGATCGCAGTCCGTGCAGACCCCCGCGAGGCTCTCCGGCCGCGTCACGTCGGCGCGGACGGACCGCCAGCCGGGCGGTAGGGAGTCCGGCGCGCTGCGATGGAGGACCGTGCCGGTGATGCCGAACCGGTGCAGCTCTGCAATCAGCGGACCGCCGAGGCGCCCGGGGCCTGTCACCAGGATCCTCATTCTTTGCCCCTCCGCCGGAACTCCAGGATCCGGTAGCGCAAGAGATTGTGCAGGAACTCGAAAACAGCCGCAAACTTGATAAAGGAACGCCGGCCGGTCAGACCGAGGAATTCTGTTTCCATCTCGCCGACGCGAAGTCCAAGACCGCGGGCCTGGATCATGATCTCGGCGTCGATGAACCAGTCGGTGGACTGCAGGTTCATCCGCTCGAAGGCCGCGCGGGTCAGGATCTTCGGCTTGGCGTTGATATCCCGCACCGGAAGCCCGGGGAAGAGAACATGAAAGAACCCGTTGAAGACCAGCGAAAAGAGCTTGCGCTTGAGGCCGTCGCCGCGTTGCCTGCGGTACGTCTTCGCCAGATCGAGCCCCTGTTCGCGGAGCAGCCGGTAGACCCGCACCAGATCCTCAACCAGAACCTGGCCGTCGCCGTCGATGACCGCCAGGTACTGGCCGGTGGCGAGAGCCAGTCCGCTGCGCAAGTCCCAACCCATCATTCCCTGTTTCACCACCGCCGAGCAGACGATGCGGGGGTCACCGGCCGCCAGCTCCCGTACGACGTCCGGGGTCGTGTCGCCGCTACCGGGCACATAGTTGCCAACCAGCACGAGCTGATAGTTGTCGATGCCCGCATCGAGCAGCGACTTACTGATGCGCGCCGCGAAGGAGCGCGCGGCGCCGCCGGAGCGGTAGCAAAGAACGACAACGGAGAGCTCCGGGTCCATTGGCTATCCACCGCGATCTACTCGAGCAACAGGGCGCGCTGCCGCGGCGTCAACGGACGTTCCACGATACGGCCGGCGGGCCGATAGCCAGCCAGCGCCGCGGCGGATCCGCCTAATAGAGGGTCACCCCGCGGACTGGAAACCAACCGCCAGGTTCCTCTCCGATCGTCGAAGTCCATGATCACCAGCGTCTCGTAGGGAAAGCGATCGGCCGCACACGTGCCGGCGTCGAAGCACTCGGCCTGCTGCTCGTGCCAGCATGCGAGCCCCTCGGGTGTGGCACGGCAGCCCGTCCCTCGGTCGGGGGCCATGCGCAGGCCGTGAATGGCGGTGTCATCGTAGAGCAATATGAGCCAGCTTTGCGCCAGATAGTCGGCCTCGGTCGCGAGATATAAATCAGGCGTTGGCGGGCTGCGAAGGATGATACCAGTGCCGGGTGTCAGGGCAGGGGCGGTGGTAACGATCGACAGGAGTTCTTTCTTGTGCAGCCGCCAAGTCGAGACCCAGAGGTCCTGACGCTCCAGTCCTCCCCAGACTCCGAACCCCACAAAGAGGAGAGGCACGAGCAGGAAAGCGGTCCGGAAGCGAGGCCATCGTTGCACCGCCCAGCCGGCCGAAACGGCGACCGCCAGCGATGCCCACGTGCGCGACAGGATGTGCGTGCGATAGTGAATCTCGGCCATCTGAAGTCCGGCATAAACGGCATTCGCAATCAAGGCCATCGCAGCGAAGATCCCGGCCAGCAGGAGAATCCGTGTGGTGCGCTCCGGCCGATCCGGATTTGGGGCTCGGTGTGCCCGGAACGCGAACCACGCCGCCGCCACTCCGGCAGCGAGTCCCATGGCCCACAAGGGAATGGCCGCCGGCGGCCGGGGATACCAGACCGGGCGTGCAAAGGCCCAGCGCCACGGTGCGAAGTTCTCGCACCAAAAGCTCATCGTGCGATCAAGACGCTGCGCGAGACGCATCGGCAGAAGGGCTACCGCCGCGTAACCGTTGGGGTCGTGCAGAAACCGCCACTCGAGCCGGGCCGCGGGAGCCAGAGTGAGACCGACCGCCGACAGCACCAGAAGAATCCGGCGCCAGGCCGCGGTACCGCCACGCCAGAACAGGAGCAACGGTACAAACGGCAGGGCAGGGATGGCGACGTCAATCGTCCAGATGCTGACCGCGGCAGCGGCGCACGCAAGCGCGATCCAGCCGGCGCTCCCGCCCGCCATGTAGCGCAGGCTGCAGCCGACGGCCAGCAGCAGCATGAGCGCGCCGAGGTTGTAGCCCAGAGAGGTGAGGTTGTTGGTCAGGTAGTCGCTGGTCGCCGTGAGCGTCAGGCAGATCGCCAGGAACTGGGTGAGCCGTCTTCCCGGCAGCAGCAGCCGGGAGATCCAGCCGGCGGCGAGGGCCTGCCCGAGCCAGGCCGCGCCGAAGAGCAGGTGCAGTGTCCAGATGGGCTGCGGCGTGGCGAGCGCCAGGCGGAACGGCAGGGAGTAGAGGCGCCGCAGGGGACTGCCAACCGGCGTCAGCGCGGCTATGAAACCATGGCCTTGAAAGTGGCGCGCCAGCCGCAGCAGCATGGTGTCATCCTGCCACAGGCCGCGCATCGGCACGGTCAGCCCCCAAACCAGAAGGAGCAGGGCGAAGTAGAGCGGACCGTCGCTGTTCAATCCGGCGGCGAGCCGGCGCAGCCACCGGCCCCGTGCTTCCGGAGTCTCACTCAAAAGCAGCCCGCCACCATCTACCGCATGCTATCTCCTTTCCATTGCAGCTTCCGCGCGTCAGCGGTCCACTGCAAGCCTTTCTTTTCCTTAAGCGGCGGCGACGCGGCGACCTAACGGGTTAGAAACCACGAGGGTGGAGAGGCGCATCGACCGGCTGTCGTTGCCGCACTGGAAGTGGTTCATTGGTGACCCCTGCGCGTCAGCGTCGGGTGCGAATCGTTCGCCATTCTCGTGGTGGACGTTCCGGTTCATCCTCATGAGGGAGGTAGGGAAATCCAAGCTCGGTCGCCATGACGTGCCATTCGGACTGAAAATCGGGGCGCAAATGGTGCGGAAGGCTGATGCCGCGCGCGTAGAAATCAATGTGGAGCATTTCCGCCGCCCATGCGGCTGCCATCATGTCGGCCGGTGTTGAGGGCTCTCCGGAAGAGAAGGGAATCGCTCCTCTGGGCAATGTGAATGTCGGATTGAGAATCAGATCGTAGGCCTTCGTCTTCGTGTGGTCGGTCGCTGCGGCCAGCGTCGCGAGAGCTGGCTGCGGAGCACTACCGGCACCAACGCCGTGACCGTCCTCCCGGATCGTGACAGAGTATTCGGCGCCGTTGAAGCGGAGAATCATCCTTCGGCCGCGAGGCGTCGCCGCCCATTTCACGAGGCCGGAGCGCGTCGCTTCAGCGCTGTACATGATTTGACCTTCGGTGAATTCCGGTCTCGCGCTCGCGTCGAAGCGAATGCGCTCGCCCGCAAGTCGGAAACCGGTCTCGTTTGTTGCGGTCTGCAGCGAGATCTTGCCGACCGTTGCCGCGCTCACAACAAGAAGAACTGCAGCAATCGCGGTGCGCATGGCGTTCGTTGACATTCTCGCGCAATTCGCGCGGCACTCACCTCACTCGTGTCACAGTCTCGAAACGCACCGGGGAGTGGGACGGCGGGACGGCGCCTAATTCGATCGATCCGCAGTGCCGGCTTCACGCCGCCGAAGGGAGAGTATTCGACCGAGGGCAGCGCACGCCAGGAAGAATCCTGCGCCAGGCCGCGGTACCGCCACGCAGAACAGGAGCAAACGGCACGAACGGCAGGGCGGGGATCGCGACATCGATGGTCCAGATGCTGACCGCGGAAGCGGCGCAGGCGATCGCGATCCAGCCAGCGCCCCCGCCCGCCAGGTAGCGCAGGCTGCAGCCGACGGCCAGCAGCAGCATGAGCGCGCTGAGTCCGTGGTTTTCCCGGTTCGAAATCAGGGGGTTATTGCCCCCTCGATTTTCGCAACATACCGCATTGCGTCGGAGGTATCGGGGATCTCAGCTGAGACAATCTCACGCTTCGCACCTGCGTATCGGGCCGTCTCGTAAAGCGCGACGGCGTAGAAGTACCGGAGTTTCGCCTCCGTGATCGGAACCGCGTGCTCGAACACGGTCAGCGCCTCCACAAATCGTTCCTCGCGCACGAGAGAGGCCGCTCTCTCGAGTGTGGCCGCGCGCCCGCTGACGATCGGCTGCTGCTCGGCCGTTTTCGGCGGCGCCGGCAAAGGAAGCGGCACCGGCTCCGGCTGCGGCGTTGGTGGTAGAACCGGCGCGGGCGCCGGCGCCGGTTCGGGCTGCATCGATGGGGGCGGCGGCGTGGTCGATGGGCGTGCACGCGACGTGATCGTCGATGGACAGTGAATGCCGATGACGAAGCCGAGGAGATCCTGCCTGAGATCTACGTGCAGCCGAGGAATGGCGGCGGCTGGAATTCCGGGAACGGAGGTCGGGTCGATGACAATGTCGTATTCGCCGGGAGGAACCTGGTCAACCTGAAAACCTCCGGACTGCGAGACTTCGACCGGAATGACGACGTTTCCCTTCACCAGCGCGAGACGCGCTCCTGCGACCGGCTTCGGACGATCGTTCTCGCAAATGACGAACGATCCGCGTAGCGTCGTGAATCGCGCGATCGCGAAGTCGACGTTGGTGGGCTCACGCGGCTGGACGAGTATGTCGCGCGCCGGTTCGCCAACCACGGACAGCCCAGGTTCGAGTTGCGCCACGTCGACAGCAATGTTTGCTGAGCCGACGCCGACGCGTCCGATCCGGAAGGTGCCGGCGCGATCTGTCTGGCTGGCGGGTTCACCGTTGAGCAGAATCACGACGTCGGCAACGCCTTCGCCGTCGAGCGAGACGCGTCCCGCAATCGACCCGAACTGATTCGGCGTGAGGATCGGAGCGATAATCGATTGAATATTCCGCAGATCCTGCGAGCCGAATCGCGTGCCAATGTCGAGCGAGACAAGATTGCGATTGAGATGGCTGCGCGTCAGTCCGATCGAGACGGGGATGCGCACTTCCAAGCGGCCGTACGGGCCGTTCGAAAGCACGCGGCGCGTCACGCCGATGCGCAGCACACCTTCGCCGCTCATGGTGGAGCTGGCGACGTACGCCGCACCGATTCCGGACAGGATGTAATACGGGCCGCGCCAAGGCGTTTCCACGGAGCTCTCTAACGTGGCTCCCCATCGCCCATGCTCGCTTTGAACGAGGAACGTGGCATCAAGGAACGACGCTGATCCGAGGACCTGGTGCTGTGTCGCGAGAAGTTGTGTCGTGTCGGGAGTTGCGTCGCGGCGATTCATCACCCGATCGAGCTGCAGGCTCGAGTATCCGCTCAGCGATGCGCGCGTCGCGGCGACGCTGAACCGATCGGCAATGCGACTCACATTCTGATCGGCTGAATCGACCGTGAGCTGCTCGCGCGCGTAGCTCAGGAACACATACGGAGCATCGGTGCCGAAGCCCTGACCATAGGAGATGTCACCGCGGATGTCGCGCCGGCCTCCCCCCGTGTCGGAGACGACGTAGAACACCTGCGAAGAAAGTGAAGACAACTCGGCCGGTCGATACGAGCCCGATGCCTGGATGCCGCGTTCGCCGGGATTGAAGCTCGAGAGCAGAGGAAACTCACGGCCAAAGCTGTAAACGGACGCCGTGGCCCGGGCAAGCTGAGACTCGACCGTCGCTCCGGCGCGAAAACCGGCGCCGCGTCCTGCGTAGGTGTCCGCGAACAGGAGCGCCAACGGCGACACACGCCTCAAATACGAGAAGCGTGCGATGGCGTCGGCGTCGCGGTGGATCGAGGGATCGGAATAGACCGGATGATCGATGAGCGTCAGGCCGGCGTCGAAGTAGTCGCGGTCGCGTCGCAGGAAGTATTCACCGCCGGCAAGAAACGGCCGCCGCGTTGGCGCGCCGGGAAGCGCGACAAGAAACTTCGAGAGGCCGGCGAACAGCGAGAATCCGCGATCGTCGCCTTGAAGCCAGCGCAACTGCACGCCGTCGAGTGCAAACGTATCGGACGACGGCATCGCCAAGCCTTCCGGCTGAACCCGGACAGCCGAGAAATCGCCGGCGTCGATGGTGGCGATGCCATCCCAGATCCGGATGCGATCGAATTGCACGCCAACGTAGGTCGTCGTGTTCGGAAAGCCGGCGTACGCATAGCCGGAAACATCGATGCCGTTCTTCAGAACCTGATGTCCGAAGATGTGAAAGGTGGTCGATGTGTTGCCGCCGAAAAGCGGAGCGTCGAACGACCGGGTCGAGACCGCAATCGTGTAGGACCCCTGCGTCGATGCAGGTGCGCGCTGGCCGCTCGCCGACAGAGCAGGAAACAACACGAGGAAAACTAGGAGGCGGGGACGTGATACTGCTGGTCGAACGAGCTGCGCGACGACGTTGCGAACCGAAGTCTTACCGATAGCTCGCCTCCCGGCACGGGACCGAACGACAGCGGCCAGTTTCGCTTCTGACCCGGCAGGAGCGGCTCGTTCCCCTTGTTGAATGGGAATGTCTTGCTGAACTTCCCGTCGGCGGAGCGGACTTCGACGAACCCTTTCGGGCGAATGTTCCGTTCGCCTGTGTTGCTGACCAGCATTCCGAGCAGCAACGCACCCTTGTCAGGAGAACGCGACCATCGTATCTCATCGACTTTGATCTCTGCGCCGCGCGCGGAGATGTTCTCCACGTAGAGAGGGATGCCCATCCGCGGCACGAACACGACCTGATTCGGTGCGTTCGGAACGACCGGCGTGGACGAGAAGAAAATCTGCGTGCGCAGTTGGCGGAAGACCGCAGGCGCCTCCACGGAGTAGCGGAAGAATACGCGACCCTGCGGATTGACGCGGAGCTTCGCGGGCGTGATGCGGACGTAGGAGGAGAGCGACGAAGGGTCCGTACCCAACGGCATTTCCTCGACCTCACCCTTCTCGTTCACGCGAAAATCCGCAAAGTCGATGGTGACCATGACGGGAAACGCGCTGTCGTTGGTGAGCGAGATCGTGTCGCTCACGCGGCCGCCCGGACGGACCAGCTTTTCGACGAAGGGCGGTGAGAGCGAAACGGAAATCGCGGGGCGTGCAGGTGCGCCACCTTGCGCGAGCGCCAAGCCGGCGACGACGATCAGGCCGAGCACGGCCGCCGCCCGCTTCACAAGCCCACCTCGGTAATCACGACCACCCATGTGTTAGGTCCCGTTGCAGACGAGAACGGCAGCGGGACCGGCAATGCGGTCCCGCTGCTTCATCAGATTGATGAACTCGAAATGTTCTATGGCGCGGCGGCCGTGAGCGTCACCACCCAGGTGTTGCTGCCGGTTACATCGACGTCGAGCACCGTGAGACGGAAGTCGAGATTGCCCGTGACGCTGTTCGCGCCGTTTCCCGCGCTGAACGTCGTCACGAGGTTGCCAATCGTGCAGCTCGGAGAAACGCCGCCGTCTCCGCTCGCCGTGAGGAACGTCTTGAACCCGCAGGTCGCCGGCGTACCCGGCAACCCGGTCGTCGGGATCTGCATCTCCAGACGGTCGGAGACGCCCCACCCGAAGATACCGCTCGCGTTCGTCGAGGCATTGAAGATATGCACGGCACGCGGAGGAGCGCTGGCAACCGTCCAGGTCGTCGCGGCGAGCGCCAAGTAGGTCGAACCGGTGTCTGCTGAGTTGCGACTCCCCGCGATGCCCTTGGAGCTTGTGGTTCCGTTCGCGTCGACGGTGCCGAAATCATATGTTGCCGCCGCGATATTGAAGGTGAATACGCCTCCATTCGAGGCGGTGACGATGATACTGTCCGAGGCGACGACCGCGAACGCCGTTGAAGCGGCCAACATGCAGACCGCGAGGGTGCCGATGATTCGTTTCATGATCTGATCCTCTCTCTCAAAATTTCTACCCGCTATCGAGTTTAGAGCGAACTTTAATTAAAGATGTAACGGGGATCACGTCTAGATGTAACGGGGATCACGTGTCAAGTTATTTGGACTGATTTGCGCCTTATTGGCGCGCCTAAAAGGATTCGAGTCCGACATGGAGCGTCGATGCGTAGTGGCCGAGTGGATCCGACGCTCCGAACGCGAGGCGAAGATCGATTGTCACCAACTGGCCACCCGGCCCAGTCGGGAGTCCGCGGGCGACAACGGCACCATTCGAGCTAAACGATTCGTATCGCCCGCCTCGGCCCCTCCATTGAATCCGGCTCCAATCGACCGCTTCGCCGCGATCGGAATTCGCCAACGGGGAGGACGGTGTCAGGCGGAGCGACCATCGGCGGGAGCTGAACACTCGAATCGTCACGGCAGAAGGAAGCTCCTTCTGTTCCTCCGCGATTGCCGACCCGAACGTCACAGCCGCGCTTTCCAGCTCGACTCTTCCGCCATCGGGAGTCCTTGCGACGACGGTGTTCGTCGTCGAAGGATCGCGGTGTAGCGGGCTACCGTTTTCCGCTGCCGGAGCCGCGGACGCCACTGTCCGCGGCTGATCGCGCACGGGATTTTCCGAGCGATCCTTCGCCGGCTGCGCCGCGACCGCGGCTGCCATCATGAGACTCAGCATTCCCACACGAACTTGCACTGAGGACCACTCAAAGCTGGCTATTAATTATAGCACTTACTCGCTAAACGTGTGATCGTCGCTGATCGCGGTCAACTTCGCGGCTGCGAGACGGACAGCGAGACCGGCAATTCATAAATGCCCGGATCCGCCGTCGCCCGGAGGTACAGCCGGTATTGAATCAATCGCGTCGTCGATATCGATCCAACCGCCTCGGTCACGAATGCGCCCGCGGCTCCAACCTCGAACTCGCGAGAGAAACCAGTCACGCGTACCGAGGAAACGATCCCCGTCGCCAGGCGGACGACCGCAACGAATCCGCGCCGGTTGTTCGTTCGGACCTCGACAACCGGCCCCGCGACGTCGATGAACCCGTTCTCGATATCGGCCCTCGTGATCTGAATCGATTTGTCCGGCTCGATCACGCTCGATCGAAGATACGGGACGACGGTTGCGGAGACCATGAGCGACCCGGATTTCACGGAGCGCGCACCGGCAGTCGCGGCGGC
>JADGNY010000087.1 GCA_017883235.1 Thermoanaerobaculia bacterium
AGCGCAGTCCAACGGTAACTTTTTTTGAGGAAAATCGAGGAGGAACGAGATGAAGCTACAACGATTTACGATCTGTTTCTTCCTGCTACTTCTGGTTGCGGCCGGCGCATTCGCGCAGGGCACGACCGGTGCGTTGACCGGAACGGTCACGCAGGCAGGATCCAATCTCCCCGGAGTGACGGTGACGATTGCGTCGCCCTCGCTTCAGGGAACACGCACCACGGTGACGAATGGGCAGGGCGACTACTCCTTCCCGTCAATTCCACCGGGCGCGTACAAAGTCACGTTCTCGTTGTCCGGCCTGACGGACATTGTCAAGAACACGCAGGTCAAGCTCGTTGAGACGCAGCGGCTCGATGCCGACATGAAGATGTCGGCCGTCACCGAGGCCATCACCGTGACGGCCAATCAGTCAACGGTCATGGAGACCCCGCAGATCCAGTCGAACTACAAGCAGGCCACGGTCAACCAACTGCCGACGGGACGCCAGCCGTTTCAGCAAGCCGCACTCTCGCCCGGCGTCACCAACGGCGTCAACGGCAACACGATCTCGGGCGCGATGTCGTATGACAACCTCTATCTCGTGAACGGCGCGGTCGTGAACGAGAACCTCCGCGGCCAGCCGCACCAGCTCTACATTGAGGACGCCATCCAGGAGACGACCGTCCTCACCGGTGGTATCTCCGCCGAGTTCGGCCGCTTCACCGGCGGCGTAGTCTCGTCGATCACGAAGTCCGGCGGCAATGAGTTCTCCGGCTCGGTACGCGACTCGTTGGACAATCCAAGCTGGACGTCCAAGAGCTTCTCCACCCAGGCCGCATTGGCCAAGCATACCAACAACACCTACGAAGGAACCCTGGGTGGCCGCATCATCCGCGACCGGCTGTGGTTCTTTGTCGCTGGCCGCCAGGCAAAGACGTCGGGCTCATCCACGTTGCGCGCGCTTCCTCCCGGGCTCCCGGATCCAACGATTGGCGCGTACACGATCGCATCGACGAACCCGCGGCAGGAATACAAGTTAACCGCGAATCTGACCGATAAACACTCGCTCGTCGGGTCCTACCTCAACAACGACTCCAAGGCCGACAAGAACTGCCAGATCGGCTGCCTCGATCTCCGCTCCGTCAACACCAACGGCATCGATAACCCGAATAACTTCAAGACCCTGCACTACAACGGCGTGATCACCAACAACTTCCTGATCGAAGGCGACTGGGCGAAGAAGTTCTTCTCGTTTGTCGGCTTCGGTGGTTCGACGCCTGCCCATCAGGCCAACCCCACCGCGGCATATCTCGCCGCGGGAACGCCCATCCTGGAAGTTGTCAATACTGGCGGCGGAGCAACAGCAAACGCACCCTACTTCTGCGGAAGCTGCGGCGCTGAGCTGCGCAACAACAAGGAGTGGGAAGTCAAAGGCCGTTATTTCCTCGGTACGAAGTCGTTAGGCACTCACAACATGGTCCTGGGCTACGACGACTGGGCGGAGCAGCGCACCTCGAACAACTTCCAGTCGCCCACTGACTTCCGTTTTCAGAATCAAACGAATGCGCTGAAGCAGATGCCGGACGGCACCGTGCAGTTGTCGCTGGGGCCAAGCGACCGCTGGGTTTGGTTCCCGATCGCTTTGTCCTCACTCGGCTCCAACCTGAAGACCACTTCCGAATTCATCAACGACAAGTGGGACCTGAATCAGCATCTCACCTTCAATCTCGGCGCCCGTTATGACAAGAACAACGCGGTCGACAGCGCCGGTCATGGGATCTCCAAGGACAGCGCCGTCAGTCCCCGCCTTGGCATCATCTTCGACGTATTCGGTAACGGCCGCCTCCGCGTCGATGCGAACTACGGCGACTATGTCGGCCGTCTCGCCGAGACCGTAGGAGGATCGTCCTCACCCGCGGGCAATCCGGCGTCGTACACATTCATCTATGGAGGACCGGCTACCGGTTATCTGGACTCGCGTGTCGCTCTCCAGCAGGCCTTCCAGTGGCTCCTTGATAACGGATTCACGAACCGCACAGCCGCCACCGCGAGCATCCCGGGGTTGAACACCCTTTTGGATCCTGCCGGCATCAAGTCGCCGAGCATGCGCGAGATCACCGTGGGCGCGGGCACGCAGATCGGCAGAGGCACTCTCCGAGCCGATTACATCAATCGCGACTGGCGCAATTTCTACGCGCAGTTCGATGTCCCCGGTAACTATGTCGTCACCAATCCGGTGACCCAGGCTGTGTCAAACATCAATCGCATCGGCAACTCCAATGTACCGGAACGGAAGTACTGGGGTGCCCAGCTCCAGGGGCAGTACCAACTCCCGGCCGGCTTTAGTGCGGGCGGTAACTACACCTATTCGAAGCTCACCGGCAACGTGGAAGGCGAGACGTCAGGTGGAGGTCCGGTGACCTTCGCCTCGACGAGCGTGGCATTTGCGGAGTTCCAGAACTTCGCACAGAACGCCCCGGTCGGTTTTCTCGCTGCCGACCAACGCCACAAGCTCCGCCTTTTCGGAACCTACGACCTCTCAACGCGAATCGGACATTTCAACGCCGGCCTGATCCAGCGCTATGACTCGGGCACACCGTTCTCGGCCGCTGCCTCGATCACGATGACTTCGCAAATGCTCTGCTCTGCTGGAGCAACGCCGGCCGCTGGATCGACGAACCCGCTGAACAATGCACTTATCGCCATCTGCCCGGCAGGCAACTCGAACGTCTACCCCAACGGAAGCCCGCGCGATCCGAGCCACCAGTACGCAGCAGTCGCCGGCAACCAGGTTGGCCCCACGACAGTTACCTACTTCTTCAGCGGTCGTGGTGCGGACCGTTGGCAGGCCGTTTCTGCAACGGATCTTGCTCTCAACTACGAGTTTCCGATTCACAACTTCGCGTTCTTTGCGAAAGCGGAGGTTCGCAACGTCTTCAATCACCTCGCCGTGATCAGCGGCAACACGACGGTGCTGACGAATCAGAATAGTGCGGCGTTGAAGGCTTTCAATCCATTCACGCAGACTCCGGTCCAGTGCCCCACGGGCACACCGCTTTCGAGTCCCGACCCCACCGTAAAGACCTGCGCAAGCCTGGGCGCAAACTACCAGCTTGGCTCCACGTTCGGACAGTCCAACGGGACGCCCACGACCTTCTCGCAGAACGGCAACTACCAGCTCCCGCGCACGTACCTCTACGCGATCGGCGCGCGCTTCTAGTCACCAGCTTCCATCGGTTGTAACGAAAGCCCCGGCTTCGGCCGGGGCTTTTTTTGTCTCTCAATGCGGCAGGCCGAAGATGTAGTAGATGCCGCAAAGCGCCGCAAGAACGACGGACCCGCCGCTGATCTCGCGCGGCTTGCCGGCCAGCAGCTTCATCAGCGGATAGAGCACCAGCCCGGCCGTCAGACCATTGGCGATGTTGTAGGTAAAGACCATCATGGCGATGGTGGCAAAGGCCGGGACCAGCTCCGTCAGATCGTCGAAATCGATCTTGCGCACGGCATCGAGCATCAGCGCACCGACCGCGATGAGCGCCGGGCCGTACGCAAACCGCAACTGCTGCAGCGGCTCGACAAGCGGGATGAAGAAGAGCGAGAGCGCGAAAAGAAGGCCTGTCGTGATCGCCGCCACACCCGTTCGCGCTCCTTCGCGTATGCCGACGGCTGATTCGATGTACGCGCCGCTGGTGGACGTGCCGAGGAGCCCGCTGATGCAGCAGGAGATCGCATCGACCGTCATCGGCTTCTCGATCTCCGGAAAGTTCCCCTTCGCGTCGAGCATCCCGCCGGCCGCGCCGACGCCGACGAGAGTGCCGAGGGTGTCGAGAAAGCTCATGAGAAACAGGGTGAGCAGAATCGGCAGAAACGACAGGCGCAGAACGCCGCGGATGTCGAGTTGCAGCGCGATCGGAGCGAGGCTGTAGTCACCCGTGAACGGCAAGGCGAAAAGCGCCCGCGGCGCGTGACCGAAGCCGAGGAAGATCCCGGCGATGGCCGTGACGGCGATCCCGATGAGAATTGCGCCGCGCACACGCAGGCGCATCAAGGCCATCATCACGATGAAACCGCCGATGGCCAGCAGCACCTGCGGGTTGTGCAGATTGCCGATCTTCACCGGCACCCCCGTCCCGCTCTCGACGATGCCGGTCTCCGTCAATCCGATGAAGGCCAGAAAGAGGCCGATGCCGGCGGCGAAGCTGTACTTGAGACTCTGCGAGATCGACTTCGCCAGCCAGCCGCGAAGACCAATGACCGTGATGATGAGGAACAGCACACCGCTGACGAAGACGGAGCCGAGCCGCTGCTGCCAGGTGATCCCGAGCGCCGCCAGGCCGTAGGCGATGAAGGCGTTCTCCCCCATGTACGGCGCCACCGCGATCGGCCGCTTCGCATAGAGGCCCATGAGGATCGAGCCGGCCGCCGCCACGACGATCGTGGCCACCGTACTGGCCCCGGTCGGAAGTCCCGCTGCTTTCAGAATGGCCGGATTGACGACGATGATGTAGGCCATGGCCACGAAGGTCGTGGCACCGCCGAGGATGTCGTTTCGCATGGTTCGGGAACTCTATCCTGCGCGAAAGGTCATCCTGCGCGAAGACGCAGGATCTCCGGTGGCACCGGCGGAGTGTTACCCAACTCGCGGCGACTGATCATCAATCCTGCTGGCATAACCGGAGATCCTGCGTCTTCGCGCAGGATGAGCCTTTCATCCTGCGTCTTCGCGCAGGATGAGTTCTTTTACTCCGCGAGTATCCATGCCAGCGCCGCGATCGCCGCCGTGTCCTGGGCCAGTTCCTTCGGATCCACCTTGTCGAGCGTGTCGGCGTTGGTGTGGTGGTAGTCGAAATAGTGCAGCGGCTCCGGGACCAGACCGAAGCCGGGCACGCCGGCTTCCGTCAACGGACCGATGTCCGCCCCGGCCTCCTCGGCCACCTCGAAGCGGTTCGACGACACCGCCGCCAGCGGCTTCGTACGCGCCTCCAGCGCCGCCAGCGCATCGCCCTTCAGCGTCGTCGTGAATCCGGTCGGCGCCGCGCCGCCGGCATCGGTCTCGATCGCGGCGATGTGCTTCTCCTTCCCGTGGTCCTTCGCGTACTGCAGCGCGCCGCGGGAACCGTTCTCTTCATTCATGAACAGGACCGCCCGGATCGTGCGGCGCGGGCGGAGGTTCATCTCCTTCAGCAGCCGCATCGTCTCCATCACCATGGCCACGCCCGATCCGTCGTCGATCGCGCCGGTGGCCAGGTCCCACGAATCGAGATGGGCGCCGATGAGGACGATCTCCTCCGGCTTCTCGCTTCCGCGGATCTCGGCGATGACGTTCGCCGAGTCGGCGTCCGGCAGCGTCTTCGGCGTCAGCAGCATGTGCATCCGCACGTGTTTGCCGCGCGCCAGAAGGCGGTGCAGCAGCATGGCGTCTTCCGCGGTCATCGCCGCGGCCGGGATCTTCGGCTGCTTCGGGTCGTAGTGCAGCGCCCCCGTGTGCGGCGTACGCAGCGACGCCGAGCCGACCGAACGGATCACGATCGCCTTCGCCCCGAACTCCGCGGCCCTGCTGGCGCCGGCGCCGCGGAAGGCCACGGCGATGCGGTACGCCTCGAAGGCGCGGTGCGTGCGCACGAGATCCATGTCCATCGGGTTGTTGTAGAAAACGATCCTGCCGCGCAGCTTGGCCGTGCCCAGCGTTTTCAACTCATCGAACGAATCGACCTCGACCACGTCCGCCGTGATTCCCGACTGCGCCGTGGCCACGCTGCCACCGATGGCCGTGAGCACGATGTTCTGATTCGCCGCCGACAGCAGATGGGCCTCTTCCCGCCCGCGCACCCAATGCGGCACCTTCACCGGCTCGTTCGACACCGGGATGTCCCACTCGCGGAACTGCCCCGTCGTCCACCGCACGGCCAGCGCCGCCCCTTTCGATCCCGTGAGCCGCGCGCCGATGTCATCGGTCAGATGGCTCAGCGTCTCGTATGCGCGCGCGCTCGGCAACTCGCGCGCGATGATGGTGTCGGCGGTGGATTGGCCAAAGGCGGAACCCGAGGCGAGCAGCAGCAAAAACCCGACAATCGTTTTCATCGCCGCGTATTCTCTCCGAAAAGAGGTTGCTGAGTTGCTAAGTTGCCTGGTTACTTGGTTGCTGGGCGGTTGGTGCACGGATCACGCGGTGAGCCGTCCGGCGTGGACGCTGCATCGACACGATCGCGGGTGCGAGTGACGCATTTCAGTTCCAACGCCGGCCATGGAAGGAACGGGAACGGCCAAAACTTGTTAGTTGGCAGACTCCGACGTTCCCTGCGGGGCGGCGGCGATCTCCTCATCGATCACCTTGGCGAAGCCAGAGGTTAGACGCCTCTCAATTCACACGATCATGTGGAACTCGGCACTCGCACGCTCTACTCCTGATTTCAATGCTGACAGGACATTAGCAACCTAGCAACCCGGGAGTGTCTCCGGTTTGAAAGTCTGGCGATTTCATCGAGGGCCTGACGCGCGGACTCACCAGTCGGCCGCGCGCATCGAGCGCGGGCCGCTGGTGAGCCTGGAGTGAGAGCCCGACGCGGAACCGGATGCGTGCCCGCGTCCAGCCAGGGGCTTACTAGTCGCAGGGAGTGAACTCGCCCGAATCCGTGTTCGTGCAGATCGAACCTGAAAAGGGCGGAACTCCCCAACCCGTCAGCGTTCCGTCACAGGCCCTGTCCCATTCGCCCAACACATCGCCGTAGGTGCAACCGCACCGTTCAAAACGGTTTACGAGCGCACAGGTAACGGTGTAGTGGGTGGTGAACCCTGAGGCCTTCAGCTTTCCTCTCCCGGGACTCATCAACGTCGTCAACGCCAGACAGATCACCAGAAATACCAGACGCTTCTTCATAATTCCTCCTTCTTGCTTAGTGCCGCTCGTCGGCAGGTGCGAAGCATACAGCAATCCTTAAAGCTGTGAAGACGGGTTGAAACTCGGAAGTCGATCACAACTTCAGCTTGCGGAGCTGGAGCCTTGATGAAATTGCCAGACTTTCAAACTGAGACACTACCAGCAACCCAGCAACCCCTACTACACCTCTTCCGTATCGATCTGAGCCCGCTGCAGCGAACCCGAGTAGTCGACGTAAATCGACTTCCATTCGCTGAAGACGTCGATGCCGGCGATGCCGGCCTCCCGGTGGCCGTTGCCGGTCTGTTTCGTGCCACCGAACGGAAGGTGGACCTCGGCGCCGATCGTCGGCGCGTTGACATAAAAAATCCCGGTGTACATGTCGCGCATGGCCACGAAGGCCTTGTTGATGTCGCGCGTGTAGATCGACGACGACAGGCCGTACTTCACGCCGTTGCCGATGTCGATGGCCTCCTCGAGCGAGTGGCAGCGCATCACCGCCGTAACCGGTCCGAAGATCTCCTCCTGCGCGATGCGCATGCCGGGAGTGACGTTCGCGAAGACGGTCGGCTGATGGAAGTGACCCTTGCTGTAGCCGCCGCCGGTCAGCGCCGCGCCGCCGGCGGTGACCGTTGCCCCTTCGTCCCTGCCGATCTTCACGTACTTCGCGATCGTGTCGATCTGCGACGCGGAAATGTTCGGCCCCATGTCGATCTGCGGATCGAGGCCGTTGCCGACGCGCAGCGCGGTGGCACGTGCCGAGAGCTTCTCCACGAATTCAGCATAGATTTTCTGATGGGCCACGATGCGCGACGCCGCCGTGCAGCGCTGGCCGGCCGTGCCGAACGCACCCCACAGTGCGCCGTCGACCGCGAGATCGACGTCCGCATCGTCCATCACCAGGATGACGTTCTTGCCACCCATCTCCAGGTGGACATGTTTGAACTGCGGCGCGCAAGCGACGGAGATTTCGCGGCCGACGTCGGTCGATCCGGTGAACGAGATCACCGAGACCTTCGGGTGTTTCAGCATCGGCTCACCAACCTGAGAGCCTCCGCCGGTGACGACGTTCCACACGCCCTTCGGCAACCCCGCCTCTTCGAACGCCTCGGCGAGCATGACCACCGAGAGCGGCGTCTGCGATGCCGGCTTGATCACCACCGTATTGCCGCAGATCAGCGCCGCCATCCCTTTCCACGCCGGAATGGCCATCGGAAAGTTCCACGGCGTGATCAGCCCGGCCACGCCGAGGGGCATGCGCACGGCCATATTGAACTTGTTCGGGAGCTCGGATGGGGTGGTCACGCCATGCAGCCGGCGGCCCTCGCCGGCCATCAGGAAAGCCATGTCGATCGCTTCCTGCACATCGCCGCGCGTCTCCTGCAGCACCTTCCCCATCTCGCGCGTCATCTCGCGGGCGATCGCTTCCTTATCCCGCTTGAGGATGTTGCCGACCGCGTAGAGATAGTCCGCGCGGAGCGGCGCGGGCGTGAGCCGCCACGCCTGAAAGGCGCGGTCCGCGGCATCGACCGCCGCGTTCAGATCGTCCGCGTTCGACTCCTGAAATGTTCCGATGAGGTCATCGCCATCAGCCGGATTCCTGTTTTCGAACGTCTTGCCGCTCGATGACGCAATCCACTGGCCGTCGATGTAGTTTTTGTAGCCGCGCGTATCGCGCAGACCGGTGTTGGACATGTGTTCCTCCTGGAAAAGCAGAAGGCAGAAGGCAGAAAGCAGAAGTGGAAACCAGAAACCGGCTCCACTTCTGCTTTCTGCCTTCTGCTTTCTGCCTTCTTCTACTTCTTCGCCGCCGTCTCCGCGGCCGGTTTCGCCGATCCCATATCCACCGACCCACGGAACCGCGCGCCCTCGGCGACGACAATCTTCGGCGCCTTGATGTTCCCATCGACGGTGGCGCTGGCCACGAGCTCGACGCGATCATCGGCCGAGACGTCGCCGGTGAGCTTCCCCTCCACCGTCACGCTCTTCGCATGCACGGCCGCTTCGATGCGCGCCTTCGTACCGATGCGAAGCTCGCCGCTGAGGTTGATCTTGCCGCGAACGGTCCCCTCGATCAGGACCGGTTCCGAGCCGGTGACCGTCCCGTCGATGGTTACATTCGGACCGAAAAATGTACCGTTATGTGAGACCTGCGGCTCCGCGCCGCGGGCTTGTGGAGTCGTTTCTTTCGATGAAAAAAGCGCCATGGGGGCGGAAGCATAACGTAGGTCGGGCGGCTAACGTCACGAATCGGTTTCGCCCGCCGGCGTCACGTGCGCCGCGCGAGGCGCTGCATTACACTTCGCCGCGCCATTCAACGCCCGATGCATCGGGTCGTAAGGTGCCCGGAGGGAGTCCTGAGCGTGAGACGTTTTGCAGCAATACTGACGATTGCTGCCCTTGCAGCGTGCAAAGGCAGCGGCAACAAGAACGAACAATACCGGACGGAAAAAGTCGACAAGGGAACCGTCACCATGACGGTGACCGCGACCGGAACACTATCCGCCGTCACCACCGTACAAGTCGGCAGCCAGGTATCGGGCGTCATCGCCCGGCTCTACGCCGACTTCAACAGCCGCGTCGTCAAGGGCCAACTCCTGGCTGAGCTCGACCCGACGCCGTTCCAGCAGCAGGTCGAACAGCGCCAGGCCGACGTCACCAAGTCGCGCGTCGAAGCCGCCAACGCCAGGATCAGCTACGACCGGCAATCGCGCCTGGCGAAAGCCGGACTGGCGCCGCAGGCCGATCTCGACGCCGCGCGCGCCGCCTACGAAGGAGCCAATGCCCAGGTCCAGCAATCGGTGGCCGCGCTTAACCAGGCGTTGACCAGCCTGAAATACACCAAGATCATCTCGCCCATCGACGGCATCGTCGTCGACCGGCAATACGACGTCGGCCAAACCGTCGCCGCATCGTTTCAGGCACCGACGCTCTTCTCGATCGCCCAGGATCTGACCAAGATGCAGGTGCAGGCGGACGTCGACCAGTCCGACATCGGCCGCATCGCCGTCGGGCAGACCGCCCGCTTCACGGTCGACTCCTATCCCGATCAGGAGTTCCGCGGGCGCATCTCGCAGATCCGGCTCAATGCCACCGTGAGCCAGAACGTCGTCACCTATCCGGTCATCATCGAAGTCCCGAATCCCGACGAGAAGTTGCGTCCGAAGATGACGGCCAACGTCACCATCGACGTCGCCAGCGTGCGCGACGTCCTTCGCATCGCCAATGCCGCGCTTCGATTCAAGCCCGACACCGCCGTACCGGGAGCCAAACCGGCCACCAGCTCCGCCGGCCGCAACGCGCAGGCGACGCAGACCACGGAGACCACGCAAACCACCGAAACGACACAGACTGTCCAGACCCAGACCGCCACGAGCTCCGGCGGTCCGACTCCCGAACAGCGCGCGCGTTGGCGCAACCGGATGCAGAACGGGCAGACCGCCACGGCCACAGGCGGCCCGACTCCCGAGGAGCGTGCCGCCCGCTGGGGCAACCGGGCTTCCGGTGTGGGCGGCGCCGCCGGCGCGCTCGGAGGAGCGCCAGCCACGCGCAAACGTCCGCAGACGGTCTACATCCTCGGTGCGGACAACAAGCTCAAAGCGGTCGAGATCCGCACCGGCATCACCGACGGCCACTACACGCAGGTCCTCTCCGGCGATCTGAAGGAAGGCGACAACATCGTCGTCGGCCTGGCCACATCCAAAGTCGACTCGAATCCTCCCCCGGGCGCCGGCAACCCGATGGGCGGCGGACGTCCGGGCGGCGGCAGAGGTGGACGCTAGTGGTTCATGAGCCGAACGACCCGAAGAAGGTCATCGAGATCCACGGACTCACGAAGGTCTACGAAATGGGTGAGGTCGAGGTCCGCGCGCTCGCGGGCGTCGATCTCCTCGTCGATGAAGGCGAATTCCTGGCCGTCATGGGGCCGTCGGGCTCCGGCAAATCGACGCTGATGAACATCCTCGGCTGCCTCGACCGGCCCACGGACGGGACATACCTGCTCGACGGCGTCGATGTCTCCACGCTCAATCGCGACGAACGCGCGGTCATCCGCAACGCCAAGATCGGGTTCGTCTTCCAGAGCTTCAACCTGCTGCCGCGCACCTCCGCGGCCGAGAACGTCGAGCTCCCGCTCATCTACGGCGATCTCGGTTGGTCGCGCGCGGAACGCCGCAAAGCGGCGATGGATGCGCTTTTTCGGGTCGGCCTCAAAGGACGCGAGCACAGCCACTCCTCGCAACTCTCCGGCGGCCAGCAGCAGCGCGTGGCCATCGCACGCGCCCTGGTCACCAATCCGGCCATGCTTCTGGCGGACGAGCCGACAGGGAACCTCGACTCGCGCACATCCGAAGAGATCATCGGCATCTTCCAGTCGCTGAACGACAGCGGCAAGACCGTCGTCCTGATCACGCACGAGCCGGACATCGCCCAGCACGCCAAGCGTGTCGTCACCGTCCGCGACGGCGTGATCCAGAACGACGAGAAGATCCAGCAACACCGCGTCGGCGTCCGCGACAACGTTAGCGGAATTGGTCCGCCCGTCCCCGCAATCGCCGCGGAGGCAACCTCATGAAAAGCTCAGTCATGCGCATCAGCAACATCACGATGGTCGGTCTGCGGGCCATCGCGCGCAACAAGATGCGCTCCTTCCTCACCGCCCTCGGCATCATCATCGGCGTCGGCTGCGTCATCGCCGTCGTGGCCATCGGCAACGGCGCCACGAAGTCGGTCGAGAACACCATCAACTCCCTCGGCACGAACTACATCATGCTCTTCCCCGGCGCCGCGACCTCCAGCGGCGCCCGCATGTTCACCGGCAACTCCACACTCACCGCAGACGACGCCGATGCCATCAAGGCGGAGTGCCCCGCCGTCGCCTATGTCTCACCGACCGTGCGCGCCGCCGCCCAGATCGTGGCCGGAGAGCTCAACTGGGGAACGTCCATTCAAGGCGTCAGCGTCGACTACCCGCTCATTCGCTCCTGGAACGTATCGCAGGGAACTTTTTTCAGCGATCAGGACGTGAAGGGCGCCTCGAAGGTCTGCGTCCTCGGCACCACCGTCGCCGACAATCTCTTCCCGGACGGCGAGGCCGCGGGCCAGATCGTCCGCATCAAGAACGTCCCCTTCAAGGTCCTCGGCGTCCTCGAGAAAAAGGGCGGCAACATGATGGGCCAGGATCAGGACGACACCGTCATCGCCCCCTACACGACCGTCATGAAGCGGCTCTCCGGCAAGACCAAGATCGACATGATCCAGCTCTCCGCCGTTTCCGCCGACCAGGTGCAGCAGGCGCAGAACGAGATCGACGCCGTCCTTCGCCAGCGCCATCGCATCGCTCCCAACGGCGACGCCGATTTCCAGATGCGCTCGCAGGAAGAGATCGCCCAGGCATCGGGGGCGCAAACCGCGATCCTGCGGATCCTGTTGCTTGTCATCGCCGGCATCTCGCTGCTGGTCGGTGGCATCGGCATCATGAACATCATGCTGGTGTCGGTCACCGAGCGGACGCGAGAGATCGGCATCCGCATGGCCATCGGCGCGAAGGGACGTCACGTGCTGCTTCAGTTCCTGTTCGAGGCGGTCACGCTGGCCATCGTCGGAGGAGCTCTCGGCATCGCGCTCGGTATCGGCGCCTCGCTCGCCGTCAAGCGCTTCCTGCAATGGCCGATCGTGGTGACGCCCGCCTCGGTCGCGCTCTCGTTCGGCGTCGCGGCCTTCGTCGGTATCTTCTTCGGCTACTACCCTGCCCGCAAAGCGGCCAAGCTCGATCCGATCGACGCCCTTCGCTACGAGTAGCAAACATGGACGTTCATCGTCCGTATCATCACTACGCCGACATTCGTGTCGCGCTCGCTCGCCGTCGCATCCGGCATCCGCGTCAGCGCCACTTCGCGAACCATGGCAACGAGCTGAGGAACGTCGAAAGGCTTCCGGACGATGCCATGGACGAGGTTGGGGGCCACGTGGCGGACCATGACGTCATCGAACGCGGTCATCATGAGCGATAAATCGTAGCGGCTGGCAACAGTACCGTTTCGCCAGTTGCCGCTGAGTCCGCATCGAGTCTCATTCCCGGCCCCGCGGTTGCAATGTCTTTTCACGGTGGCTTCCATGCAGGGAGAAACCATGGAGGAAAGACCGATGAAAAAGATCTCACTCATTCTGCTTCTTCTTCTGGCGTTTCTGCCGATCGAAGCGAAAGCATTCAATACATACGACAGCAGCGACGTGCTCTCCTATGTCGCGATGCCGCTTGCCGTGTCCGCGGTATGCGACGTCCGAGGAGTACAAACGGATCGGGTAGGAGAGCTGGTCACCTACATGGACCAGGCGAACGTCCCCCCGGCGGACTTCATCGACGTATTCCGCTATGTTCCGGTAGCACTTGTATTACGCACAGACAACCGGCCGGATTTCGTGGAATGGGTCCACGGAGAAGTCGACCGCGGCGTCGTGGGCGAGGCACTCGTAACATCGATGGAATCGCGGCTGCGAACCTATGACAACGATGTACCGGCCGCCAGTTACCACATGCGCCGGCACTTTGCCCGGGAGCCGTATGAGTATGCCTACGAGCCTGACTATGTTCCGGTCGAGATCCGAAGGCATTGCGACCGCTTGATCCTCGACCCGCTCACGCTGATCGAGATGCCGGTGGCCGTCGCGGACGTCTACGATCTCGGCGTTCCCTACGACCGCGTCAGCAGTCTTGTCGTCGAATTGAACCTCGGCGACGTCGCGCCGCTGCAATTCGTCGAATTGATGCGCTACGCCCCAGCGGCGCTCGTCATCAATGGGGGCTACTACGGGCAGCCTGATTTCGTCCAATACGTGCGCAGGCAACGCGTCGACGGTCTAACCGGCTACCTGCTCGTGCAGAACGTCAGCCGGCAAATGCAGGTTTACGGCGTCGCGCCGCAGATCGACTATGGTCCGCCGTTGTACGGGAACCAGACGTATTACGCTCCACAGGTAGTCCGGAATTACGTTCCGCCTCTCGATGCCGCCTATGTTCCGGCGGTCGTTCAGTCACGTGTAGCGGCGAACTTCGCGGCCGCGCGCACGACGTTCAATCAACCGGCTCCCGCGATGGTGGCCCCGTCTCAGGTGCAACGTCTGCTCGCCTCTCCGGGTCGCGGAGCGGTCGTTGCCGATCCCGGCCAGGCACGCCGCGAGCTCGCGCGTGTGAACAGGGCCCAGCGCGAAGCTCCGATCGCCGCGGTACCGCCGCCGTTTGCAGGCTCATTCGCTGCGCCCGGAGGAATTGAGAATCACGGCCACCGAGGGATGCCCGGCCAGCAACCGGTCAGCTCCGCGCCGGTAGTCGAAAGTGCACACCGCGGAAATGGCCGGGGACACGGAAGGCAATCCGCCCCCGTGCTGACCCCGATGATCTCGTCCGCACCAGCCTCCCTTGATCAGGGACATGGACAAGGACAAGCACACGGACGAGGCCACGCCGCTGTCGCTGCCGCGCAGCCGTTTGTCGCGGCGCCCCAGGCGCCTCGCCAGGAACATGGACGCGGTCACGCCGCGGCTACGGCATTCGTACCGGCATCCGCCGCGACACCGGCACCGCCTGAACATGGACACGGACGTGGTCACGGCGGCCAGCAGGCGGTTGCCGTAGCCCCTGCAACGGCGCCGGCGCCCGTACCGCAGCCCGTCATGAGAGAAGAACACGGCCACAGTCACGGCCAGCCAGCGGTCGTGGCGGCACCGGCACAGCCGGCCGTCGTCGCGGCACCACAGGGGCAGCCACCCGCCGGACCTCCCGGCCAGGAGAAGAAGAAGAAAGGAAAGGGGAAGGACCAATGAAAACGCTACTCACATCCTCGGCCATCTTGATGCTCGTCCTCGCGGCGGGTTGCAGGAACAACCCTGCATCGACGGCGGCATCCTCCGGAAGTGACACCACGACGACTTCCGCGCAATCATCAGCATCGGCCACATCGCTCTCGCCCGAGCAACTCGGCATCCTCGGCGCCCAAATCAAGAAGCAGCCGAACGAGGCGGAGAAGATCCTCGCCGATCATGGCCTCAACGAACAGCAGTTCGCCGCAGCCATTCGAAAAGTGAGCGAGAATCCCGCCGACGCCAAACGGTACGCGAGCGCATACAAGGGCGCGAGCTGACTTGGCGGGGGGTTGCGAGGTTTCGCGGTTGCGGTGTTACGCACAATAGCCTGCACCACTCACAGTCTTCAAGAAGACTGCTTCGCCGGCAAAGCCGCCGTTCTGGAGATTGGACGTTTCGACGCCGCGATAGCGGCTCAAGAAGGTAGCCAGGGGTGCGAGCGCTTTTTGCGAGCACCCCTGGTCTGCGTTGTCTCTTGAAGGCGTGCCGCGTCAGCGGCACTGGATCGAGTCCCCGATTACTCCAGTGCCGCTGACGCGGCACCAAAACCATGACATCTCTTACCAGGGGTGCTCGCAAAAAACGGCTCGCACCCCTGGCTACCGTCTTGTTGCCGCTAGCGCGGCAATTACAGCCTTAGGAAGACTGTAAGAAATGCAGCTACCCCGAAACCCCGTGACCGCGTAACCGCGACTTACTCAATGTCTGCTCGGTCCCGGGGCTTGCTGACGCCGAGCCATCTCACGCCGGTCAAGCTCCGCTTCCATCTCGCCTGCTACTTGAGCGATGTGCGGCGGATAAATCGCGGTACGCCACGACGCTGACCGCCACTGCGGATTCCGAAGCCGGACAGCCTGCCACTCGGTCAACGCCGGGTCGGTTTTCTTCATCTGCCAGGCGTTGATGGCAGCGCCCGCGTCGGTAGAGTTTTTCAGAATGGAATCGGGAGACGATGCCACCTTCTCAAATTTCGCTTGCGCATCCCTGCCCTCCTCGAGGTCGACCCAGGCGAGGTCGTTCCGAATCTCATCATCGGCCGGACGGATGGCGGAGGCTTTCTCAAGAATGGTGCGCGCGTCCTTGAGGCGATGGGCGCGGAAGGCCCACCATCCGAGCCTGGTCAGGAACTCTGGGGCAACCGTCCCCTGTGCCACTGCCTGTTGCACGGACTGCGATCGCGCATCCGCCCCGGTCAGAAGGGACAGCCCTGCCAACTCGGTGTCAATCGCGGATTGCGGCAGTTTCGCGAGGTGTTTGCTGGCCACGAGAGACTGCAATTCCAGGGCGGCGTTCCCCGGGCGCGCGCTCCCCAACGCATCCGCGAATGCGCGAAGGATCGCGGGATCAGACGTCTCCTCGTTGAACATTTGCTGATACGCGGCAGCGGCTTCCGGGAACCTCGCTTGCGCAAACTCCGCATCACCAAGCGTCTGCAGTGCTTCGGCATTCTCCGGCTTCAACGCAAGGCTCAGAGCGCCCATGGTTGCCGACTCGGCGAACCGCTGCTCGCTAAGAAGTTTCTTTGCCCGCTGCAACGCCTGTTCACCCGCTTCAACCGCCGCGTCGGGATAGAGGCGGCGCAGCGTTTGTGCCGTGATCACGGCCTCGTCCGCATCCCCCTTTCCGGCCTGGGCCAGGGCGAGAAGGCGAAGCAGAGCGGCCTCGTTCGGCTGCAGGTCGAGCAGGCTCCGCATCAGGGCGATCGCGCCGTCGTAGTTCTGCTGTTCCAGAAGATGCCCGGCCCGTGACTCCGCCCACTTTGCGATCTCCGCGGCGGCGGCAGGATCGTGCGCCAGCAACGCGCGGTATGCCGCCTGACCTGCTGTCAGATCACCGCTGCCGAAGTTCGCATCTGCCAACGCCTCTAACGCCGCGGGGTGGTCCGGTTTCGTCTGCAGCGCGCGCGTCGCCAGAGCGGCCGCCTCGGCGAACTTCTCATGGCGGACCGACTCGAGGCTCTGCCAGGCCAGGAAGACGTAGCCGATCTTCATCGCCTGTTCCGGTCGATCGAGCACCGGCTCCCTTTTGATCATCGCCCTGATCTGCGAAATGCGCTCCGAGGGTGAGGGATGAGAGCGAAAATAGCCTGAGAGGATATCGGCAGCCACGCCTGACATCTCTTCCTCCGGCGAACCGGGCGCACGGGTGTGCCTCGACAGGTGATCGAGCGTCTCGAACAGCCGGATGGCTCCCTGTGCCGAATAGCCGCGCCGCGCTGCAAGGCGCACTCCCTCCCGATCGGCTTCGAGCTCCTGTTCCTTGCTGTAGCCAGCCTGAAAGACCGCAATGGGAATGCTGAGTACCTCCGCCAGGGGAACTTTGCGCAGTGCTGCCTCGACCTGGAGCCGTTCCGCACAATGGAAGTGATCGATGTGCTCGATCTCGTGACCCAGTACATCGGCAAGTTCGTCATCTGTTTCCATGCGCTCGATCAGGCCGGCACCGATGAAGACGTGCCCTCCCGGCAAGGCAAAGGCATTGATGACATCCCGGTCGGGGATGTAGTGAAACCGGTAGGAGAGTTTTCGACGCGCGAACGGCGCGATGCGTCCGCCGACCTGCTGCACATACGTTTCGATTGTGATGTCGTCCGCGCTCATCTTTTCGTGTGCCGGGAGTATTGTTTCCGCGAGGGCGTTCCCAGCGTGGATCTCATCGGCATCAGAAATCCGAGTGAACTTCGCCGGCATGCGGCTCAGCTCACGCTCGGAATCGGCGACCATGGACAGGATGGCCTGGCCGCTGGCGGCCGCCTCGACCGGCTTCCGTTGTGCGACGACCAGGGCCGCACCGAGAAGCGCAAAGGTTGCGATGAAATACCAGCGATGTCTCATAAGAACTGCCGGATGAGGTCGCGTTTATGTGTGTACAGGAACGACACGCCGATCAATGCCAGCCCCATCACGATGCCCGTCAGAGCCTTGGCCCGGATGCTCAGCGACCAGAAGTCCAGCATGAGTACTTTCCCCGCACACAAGAGCAGAAGAGCCAGCCCGGACAGACGATAGCTTCGCTCTTTGACCCAGAGAGCGAACAGGAAGACAACTACGGCCTCGATCCCCCACGCCACCGTGATCATGTCGCGGCGCATCTCGGTCGCCAGAAGCGCAGTGATGAGCACGAGCGGCACGAAGAAGAGGATCTGCTCCGGCCGCTCGTCGATCCGGATCAGAATCCGGCGAAATCCCGTTCCCGCCATTTCCGCCGGGACCCGTTTCAACCGGAACGCAAATGATAACGAAGCAAGCAGCAGCAACGCCGCCCCTCCCACGAACATCCACGGATCAACCTTACCCGGCCACGGGAAATAGCTTCGCTCATAAAGATCGTGCAGGATGGCGCGGCCCAGGGTGGCCAGACTCACCGCCATACCGATGTGCAGGAAGACGCGGCGGTCCGCGATCCATGCCAGGGCGACGAACCCCAACGTCAGCGCCGCCCATGCTGTCGCCACGGCGTCGGTCGGGAGCTCGAAACGGAGGAGCGCCATGAAACACAACGCCCCCAGCCAGGCGAAAACGGAAGACAATCGGCTCCGCCGTTCCCTCTCGTGTCCTTCGCCCGCCGCATACAACCGTTCATGCGCATAAAGAAGGGCCAGCGCGATCGGCAGAACCGTGTACAGTCGCGGACCGATCGCTGCTCCGGCCTGCTCCGCGTTGAGATTCACGACAAACACCCGTAGAAATGCGGCGGACAGAGCGACATATGCCTGCCAGCGCAGATTCAGTGATCGGCGTGCTTCCCCTGTTTCCAGAAGCAGCAACCCGAGCATCGTCCATGCGATAGCCACGCTGGCCGGCCGCAGCTCGTACCAGAGTAGCAACGACGCCAATGCCGAGGCGGTCCACGTTACCGCACCCGGAAGGTGCGTCGTGAATCGAAGCGTGTTGCTGCGATTCCATCGGGACAATAGGTAGAGCATGCCCACAATCGCAGAGCCGGTAAGGAGCCGGTAGGTGATGCCGAACGGGACATGCGCGGCAACGCTGCTCGATGGCAGGTTGACGGCCAGCGTCCGGAGGACGGCCAGCACGGCCACGATGTTTGCCTGCACAGTCAGGTCGGGCATGGCGAAGCGCCATGCAATCAGCGCCAGCAGAACCGCGAGCGTGATCCAGGAGAGGGCGGCGCCGGCGCCGGAAAAAAGGATCCAGCCACCGGCGATACCTGTTGCGGCAGCCACATAACTGAGGCATTGCCCGGCGCGGCGGTCGATGGCATCGTCGAACAGTGCGGGCCACCGGCGCGGCATCCAACAGGCGTCGGCGTACAGGATCAGCGTCGCCGCCGCGAAGATCGTTCCGATCGTCCAATGATGAACAGGATCCCCGCCTCCGAGGTGATCACCAAGAACGCGCGCACCGTGTACTCCCAGCAGGTAAATCGCCGTGGCAAGAGCGGTCAGCGTTCCCAGACGGCGAAAGAGTCGTTCACGTGTGAACAGGCCGACAAAGAAGAGCAGCTCCGCTTCGACCAGCCAGAGGGCTGAGACATAGTCAGGGGCAAAGCGGAGAGGGATAGCCGCCACGAGGAGCGCCACACCGATGGTGTTGAGGACCACAAACGTCGTGCGTTTGCGGCGTACATTCGGCAATTGTCCGAGGACGATCTCGACCGCGCCCAGGATCAATAAGCCCCAGAACGCCAGCTCGGGATGCGCGGACTGGTACCGCATCACGCTTCCCAGCAGCACGATATTGAGCACACCGGCGAACGCGGACGTTCTCTCGTCTTTCGGGGCGCGCAAGACGTAAGACGCTCGAAACACGGCCCAGTACAGCAGCAGGAGCGTGGTGCTGGCCGCGAATTGCGGGAAGGGATGCACCTTGCCGTGCATTGGTCCGATGATCGGGACAAGCCACAGGTAGTGGTTCAGATACACGGCCAGGATGCCGAAAATCTCCATTTCGAACCACTGCATGCGGAGGACGACCAGACAGAACCCGATCGCCAGAATCACATTTGCCGAGAGGCTGTAGACGTCGACCCGGTTCAACGCCACGGTGGCGAACGCCAGAAAAAAGGTGAGGCCGGTCACGACCTGAGAACGGAAGCGGAGCGAGTGCCCCACCATGGCCGCGGCGATGATCAACATCAGGACGAGGCCGAGAATCGGTGACGAGACCACGCGCGTAGCCGGAATGTGATGCGCGGCATACGCCACGAAGAACAGGAGTGCCCATCCGCCCGCCAAAGCTGCACGCGCCAGTAATTGATACGTCTTACGGCGCTCGCCCCATATACCCAAACCCAGCAGGATTGCGCTGACCACAACGCCGGTGACGACCTTCCCGAGCGGCCCGACCTCCTTGAGTTGCCACGCCAAGAAAAACGCAAGACCGAGGACAAGAACGCCGACACCGAGCTTGCTCAGCCAGTTCGTGCCGAGCATCTGCTCGAAGTCCAGAGCGGAACGAATCGCCTGGGCCCAGTCCCTTGGCGGTTCCGGTATCGCTGCCACCTGCGGAGGCCGTGCCTCCTCGGGCATCGAGGGTGTCTCGATTGCCGCGGCGGCGGCAGAGGTCTCAACAACAGCCGCCACGCTGGGAGGAATGTTCTCTTCAACCTCCGGAGTCACCGCCGCTCCCGGCCGAAGCCGAGCGATCATATCGGCCAGTCGCGCGATGTCCTCGACGCGCTGCGCGTGTTCCGTTCGCAATGCTTCTTCGAAAGAGCGCGCCTCGATCCGGGCCTCGCGCCGCGCCCGCAGGGCAGTCCAGATTGCCGCGGCAAAAAGCAGAAACCAAACGTACGTCGAGGCGTTCGCGTCAACCGAGGCGAATACGACGACGAGGATCGCGACGCCGACCAGGAAGACGACGTCACGTTTGGATAGACTGCTCATCCGAACCGTGTGAGGACAATTCTAACGGTAACCTCCCGTCCGATGCGCATACGCTTTGCAAAGGCATTCAAAATGACTCGAACGATCCGGCTCTCCATCCTTCTCCTTCTCGTTCCCATCGCCCTCGCCGCCCAGTCCGGCGTTTGGGGGCTGCGCGGCATCAGCCAGCGATTTCTCGTCGACGGGAACTTCATCATCGACATCGACGGAGCAGGATTCTCGGTTTACGACGTCAGCGCCCCGGACACCGTCCGCCGGCTTTCCCGGATCGAGACCAGTGACGAGAGCATCGACGGCTCGATCTCCGGCAACGATCTCGTCGTCTCCACGCGAAGCGCCATCGAGCGCTACACGATCCAAACCGACGGTTCGGCCGTTCAGACGATGCATGCGCCGGTCACGGGCGTGAGCATGATCGCCTGGAACGGAACGTTCGTGGCGGGCCGTACTCCCAGCGGCATCCTGATCTGGCGCCCCGCCGGCGACGGCACGCTCGCGAACATCGGCACATACCCGACCACGGGAACGATCAAGTCGATGGCCTGGAAGGGCGATGCCCTCTTCGTGGCCATCGCCGATATCGGGATCAAGATCGTCGACGGCAACACGTCGCAGGAGATCGGCTACATCCCCGAGCCATCGCGGTCGCTCGCCATCAGCGGGAACATCCTCTATTCCGCGTCGGGAGGTGACGGCGTTGCCGTCATCGACATCAGCAATCCCGCGGCGCCGGTCATGGCCGGCCGGACGCTGGCCGGCATTCTCAATCTGCAGAACATCGCTGTCGCCGGCACGCGCGTATTCGCCGAGGAGCCGCCGAACCGGATTCACATCGTCGATGCGTCATCCGCGACCGCACCGCACGAAGTGGCCGCGATGACAGAGCCTGCTCAGGCCATGGCCGCCGCCGGCGATCGCCTCTTCGTCTCCGGTCCGACCTTCACGGCGTTCGGCGATATCTCCGACAACGGAAGTCCGCTCCGCGTCTTCAATCTTGCCAACCCCGCCACCCCGGCGCTGGCCGCCGAGGTAGACGACGCTAACGGAGCGCTGGCCGGCGTGGCCACGAACGGCTCGCTCGCCTACGTCAGCGATCCGCCCTTCTTCCGGGTGCTCGACGTCTCGACCACGCAGACGCCGCGGGAGATCGCCTCGCTGCGGATCGACGGCTTCCAGCCGCATGTCAAGAGCATGGGCACGCAGGTAATCCTCTACGGCACCGGCGACGTCCAGCTCATCGATCTTTCCGATCCCTACCATCCCAAGGCCGTAAAGACCTTCCACTCCCTCGGCCGTACTCCGAGCTACGCCGACTTCGTCGCCACCGGCATCCTGGAGGGGAACTCCTTCACCGGCCTCCATCTCGTCGACTTCGTCAACTATCCCCAGCCCGGCATCGTCAATTCCTTCAAGATTCACCCGATCGATATCGTCGCCGACGGCGGCCACTGGGCATACGTCAGCCTCGGCGCGCTCTTCGGGGTCTTCAACTACCCCGCGCCGAATGTGGGAGTCTGGGTCCGGAGCATTGGGTTCAGCGCCTTGGACATGGCCTTCGCGCCAGGCACGAGCCATCATCCCGATGCATTGATCGCCCGTGACGACGGCCTGCATGTCTTCACCCTGACCGACCCCGCCAACCCCATCGAGACCGGCTCGATCACAATGCCGCCCCCCGGTCCTCTCGCCGCCTTCGGCGACTCCATCCTGATCGGCAGCCCCGGAACGCTGACGCGCATGGACATCACCGACCTGGGCAATCCGTTCCTCGATGCGACGACCATGCACGTCGTCGCCCCGCAACAGATGGCCACGGCCAACGGCAAGGTCGTGGTGGCCGACCGCTACAGCATCCGCGTCTTCGGACCGCAGACCACCGCCCCACCTCCCCCGCCACCGTCGCGGCGGCGAGCGGCGACGCACCCGTGATCACGATCGCGGCGACGAGCGCAAGGTAATAGCGATTGGCACCGGGTGCTTCGAAATCGCGAGTGTGCCGATGACCGTGGACGCTACGGGTAAGCCGAGTTTGAGCATCCCACCTCCGTCAAGGCAACGATTCCAAACAACTTCGCGATTTCCGACTTACGGTTCTTGGCGCTGCCGTTCGATGTACCTTCGGGGAGGTTAGGCGTTGTCAAAGGTGGCTGACTCAATACAAGGTAGCTGAGCAGGAAGTCATCGTCGCTCGCCTCGCTAATGTTGGTCTCTTCATTCGAGAAGAACATTTGGTTTGTCGCCGGCTGCGGCTCCACTTCCAAAATGGGACTCGATGAGAGAACAGTCGCAAACGGCGTCAACTGATACAGCGGATCTCCAGTCGTCTGGACCGTCACGACAGTCATGGCTGCGTTTAGAGTGCTACCCACCGAGCTGATGACTCCGTTGTTGATGTCGAAGTAACACGAGACCAGCTCAGGATTGTGGCCGGTCAGGACGGCCATTGACGGACCGCCCAATCCCGGGGTGAGCAAACAAAGCGACGGAAGTAGGTGATACGAAGGGTCGTAAACGACGCCGGTCTGCACCGGGTTCGCGATCTGCACAACGGAGCCGGTAAGTGGCGTCGTCGGCACGGCCGGATCGGCGCCCACGCTGAAGCCGGCCAGATGCGGGGAGATGATGTTGCCCCAGACGTCTGTGATCGTCGACGCGTTGATCAATACGATGCGATGCGCCGCCGGCAGGAACGGGAAATCGGTCCGCCTGAAGTTGACGCAGATGCCCTCGAATTGAATGACGACTGTTTGGGTGGCCGGAGGAGGGATGATAGTCACGATGCGACTCCTTTCACCCGCCGGAGCGGGAAATATGGGTTGTCAGAAGCGTGACGACACGCCACGCGGCTTGGTGCTGCCCGTCGGACAACGCCTCGATCTGCGCCTGCCGCACGGCGGAAGCGACATCGAGACCCGACGCGAGATGACGATGGATTTGGAGGAAGATCTGCCGGGCTTCATTGTCGGAGACCGGTGCGAGCGTCCCTACGACGTCGCGTGCGCCGGCGGCCAGGAAGCCCCCGCCGAGGCTCATTGCGAAGGTCTGGGCAGTCCGGGGCACACGCAGGGTCTCGCACGCGGCAAGAACGACCACCGGCCGTGAGGTCAGGCGCGACGCCGCGATTGTCCGCCACGACATACGGTGCCCACCGGCGAGGACCAGCGCCGCTTCGCCGATTCCCGGCTCACGCTCGGTGTGACCGGCGATATGGACGACATCCGCGTCCGCGGCCGACTGAATGACCGCGGAGACGGTTGCATCCGCCCCGGCGATCCGCGTTGCCCGAGGGTAAATCTGCGATACCTCGGAGAGCTCCTGCCCGGCCGCGGGAAGGGCAGCCAGGGCACCGGCCGTCAACGGCGGAAGAGCGATCGCCGCAACCGATCGCGGTACGCGCCGCTCTACGTCGTCGCGCAGCGACGAGGCGCTTACGGCCCGCATCACCGCCAGCCGCTCGACGAGATACGCATGCGTCTTCTCGTCGTACAGCGCAGCAAAGGGGACATTCTCGAGCAGCGGATCGGCGACGACGATGACCCGATCCGCGCGCGCCAGCGCGTTCTCGACGGGGCGGATCAACAGATCGAACAATTCGCGGGCCGCGACGTCATCACGGACGTCGGCGATGCGGCCGGCCAGAGTTTCGAGCTCGTGCCGCGCGACCGGCGCGTGGCCAACGACGGTACCGCCCGCGGTCACACAGAAGACGGCCACCTCGTCGGGCAGCACCACGATCTGCAACACGGCGGCGCTCGTGCCAACGAGATGCCGCTGCAGTTCCGTCAACGTCACCTTCTTTCCCTCGCCGCCGGGAAGGCTCATGTGCGAGCGCTCGGCGTACGAGAAGGCGCGCGCGACGTCGCCGCGATCGAGGTACAGGCGGATGGCTTCGCGGTACATCGCCGGCCCGGCATCGCGAATCACGGGCCCGGAGATCGATGTCGCAAGCTGCACCGGCTGTCGTTCCAGCATGCTGATGCCGCTCTCCAGATCGCGCTCGGCGCCCTCGGAGTCGCCGAGTCGTTGCGCGGCCCGCGCGCGCGCCAGATAGCACTCGGGCAGGAAGACCACCCGATCGGTGGCGGTGTAATGGGCGATGGCGGCATTGAGCGACTCGATGGCTTTTCGCGGCTGCTGCCGCAGCGTTGCTTCGCCTTCCGCGAACTGCACATCCGCGGTGAGCCGGGCCCGGATCGTCGGGTCGGCAACGCTGCTTGCGATCGCACGGGCTTCACGGACGAGTCGTCCCGCATCGGCGTCGTCGACAACATCGGCGCTGAGGATCGCCTCCCGAACCAGCGCCGAGCAAAGCAGCTCATGATAGCCGCCGGCGCGATCGATCTCCTGCTCGATATGCATCAGGGCGCGCGCCGGTCCCGTTCGTCCGGCGCGAAGTTCCATTCGCGATGACCCGCCAACGCTCACGGCAAGAAGGTGAGCGCGTCCTTCCGCGCTCTCGTTCTCGAACGCGCTAATGCGCGCTTGCCACGCCTCATCGAGCTGTCCCAGCAACACGAGCGCATCGGCGCTGATGGTCTGCATCATGGCCAGGTTGCTCCGTTCGCCGAGGCGCTCGAACGCCGCGGCAGCCTCGGCGGCAATCGGCGGAACGCCGTCCCAGTCGTTCTCGGACATCCGGCAGACGGCCAGTTCCCAACGAATCTGGGCGCCGAGGGCCTGGTAGGCGGGAATCGCATCCGCCTCCTCAAGCAATCCCTCCAGCTCCGCGTGCGCGCCGACGACGTCGTTCTGATCGAAGCGGGTGTTGGCGGCGAAGTAGCGCGCCACCAGCGACATCGGGCTGCCCGCGGCCACGAAGCCTGCTGCCGCCTGTCGCAGGTCCGGCTCGGCGGCTGCGGGCTGGCTGTGGCTGTAGGTGATCCTTCCCTTGCGATAGGCGACATGCGCCGCGGCAAGGCGCGAACGAGGAGCAGTTCCGGCGTTGTCGATCGCTGCCACGGCATCGTGCAGCAGCCGTTCGCCGGAGGCGCGCAGGAGGGCGTCGCCGATGCTTCGGGCTACGTTCAGCGCGTGATCGGCTGCCGCGGCATCGCCTCGCACGAGCGCCTCCCCCCACTGCCCGAGGAGCTCGGCCTCGGCCCATGAGCGGGTCTGTTGCGGGTAACGCTTCACCATCGAATCGACGACCGTCGTGTCGCCATGCTCCAGCCGCGGCAGGTCGCGTTGGAAGAGCGTCGCGGCGGTGTTCAGCGGCAGCTTGCCTACGCGTGTCCGCGCCTCCTCGGCCCATTGGGATGAAGGATCCGTTGCCAGATAACGCTGCCATGCGTCATGCGCCTGCTGCGTCAGACCGAGGCGCTCCAGAACCAGCGCGTGGTTGAAGAGCGCCTCGGGAAGCCCGGGATCTAGCTGCAATGCGCGATCACTCGATGCCAGTGCCTCGGGATAGAGCGATCCGCGTCCATCGCGACTGGCGGTCGCATATTGCGCCGCTGCCAGATCGTTCCACGCCGAGGCGTTCGACGGATCGCGTTGCGCGGCTTCTTGAAGCACCGGTACCGCGCCCGAGGGATAGCCGGTCAGCATCCGCGCGACGCCGGCGAGATGCTGCGCCTCGGAAGTCTTGTTCTTCTCCGCCGCCTCGATGAGATCCCCGGCCACCCCACCCAGCATCATCCGCCGCGGATCGTTGGCCTGATCGCTGGCACGAACCGGCCCGCGATAGGGAGCCCAGGCGAAGCCACCGGAGATGCGCGCTTCGACGATTCGCTCCGAGCGCGGCGTCAACGCGGCCAGCCGTCGAACCGGATCGCGCCAGCGAAGCAGGAACGGAATCGTCAGCAGAGCGACAGCGACGATCCCCGCGGCAGCCAGCCACGCGGTGCGAAACCGCATTCGCGGCATCGCGCCGTGCTCGCCGACACTTGATGGAATGCTCGCAGCTTTCATTCGGAGTTCCGCGCAAGCGGCTCCTTCCCTCTTGCGTTCTCGAGCAACGGTCGCTCACGGTCGAAACCTGACGAGCGCGTCGTCGCGGGCAGCTCGCTCAGATGTGCCCGTGCTTCGGTCGCCCAGGAAGAGCTGGAATCGACTTCGAGATAGCGAAGCCACCCCTTCCGCGCCTCGCCCGTCAACCCCAGGTGCTCGAGTATCAGGGCGCGATTGAAGGTTGCCTCGGCCGACTTCGGATCGATGCGCAGGGCGCGATCCGCGGCGGCCAGCGCCTCGGGGAGGAGCGACGGCCGCTGCAGTTCCACGGCGGCGGCGTAACGAGCCGCGGCAAGGTCACTCCAGACGTGAACGTCATTCGGCGACTGCTCTGCGACTCTGCGCAGGGGATCGACGGCCTGCGCGGGTTGATCGACCAGCACCATCGCCACGCCGGCGGCGTGCTGCGCCTCGGCGCCGCGGTCGCGCTGCGCGCGCTCGATGGCGTCACCCGCGGCCCCGCCGAGCTTCAGCCGCTCCGCATCCGCGGCGGAGTCCGTCGAGCGCATCGGTCCACGATACGGAGCCCACGCGAATCCGCCGGAGAGGCGCGGTTCAACGATACGCGCCGACGCCGGCGCAAGGGCGATCAGTCTGGCGATCGGGTCATCCCGGCGGCGAAGGAGAGGGAAGGCGATCACCGCGATGATCACCGCCGCCGCCACGGCGGCCATCCACCAACGCGATTCGCTCCACGCGCGCCGACCGCTCCAATCGCGTCCGACACTCCGCTCTTCCTCGAGATGCGCGTTCGCGGAGAGAACAGCGGCCATGCAGTCGCTGCAAGTTTCAATGTGCGCGAGCACGTCGTTCCGGGTTTGTGCGTCGATGTCGCCGCTGGCGAAAAGGGCGAGAGTCTCGTCGGTCGGGCACGTGCTCACTGCAATGGTCAATTGTTCGCCTCCACATCATCGGTGTGACGGCCCGGCCCGTTTTTCCCGTCTCCAAGGCCGAAATCGAAAGATTCCGATCCTCCGGCGCTGATCAGCTCCTCGACGGCGGCCGGACCGACCCCTTCCCGCTCCAGTTCCTCGCGGAGCTGGCGCAGCAGCGCTTCGATCCGGCGATACAGCGGGCGCTGCGGCACGCCGAGGAGGCGGGCCGCGTCGGCGATGCTGAGCTCGGCGCCGAAATGGAACCGGATCAGCATCCGATCCTGGAGCGGGAGCGTGGCTATCGTCTCCCGCACCACCCGCGCGGCGCGCGCGGAGATTCTCCGCGCATCGGCCTCATTGGCGCGTGAATCGGCGGCGTCCGGCGCAACGAATTCATGCTCGTCGTCCGGCATCGGGACCAGCCGCGGGCGCGCGAAGCGTAGGGGCAGGCTCTCGGCCAGAGCCCGCACGCTTCTCACGTCCAACGACGGATCGACATTCCGAACGATAGCCACCGCTTCGTCGAGAGAGCGCCCGTCGCGCACCATCAATTTCTCGAGCAGCACCGCCGCCGCGCCGCTCCGCTCCGCTTCCGCCGACGGATGCCAGCGCCCCCGAAGACGCATCCACTCGCGCGACAGCATCCGCTGCACCACCACCGTGAGAAACGCGCCGAGCGGCGCCCGTCCTTCGTAGCCGCGCAGGATCGCGTAGTCGTTCTCGATCAGGGCCAGGTTCACCGTCGAGGCGAAGTCCTCGGCATCGGCACCATGGAGCCCGGCGCGGCGGCACACACCCCCAATGACACGCTCCACGAGCGTGAGATTCGCTCGAAACAACTCCTCGGCGGCATTTGGGATGGAATCAGCATACCGGAAAATTTTCAGGAAGCGTGGAAAAACGTTTTGGCCCGTCGCACCCCCTCTTCGAATCGCAAAGCCGGCAGCGCACGAAACAAATGTTGTGCAGAGAAAGAGAGGGCCATCATGACTACCACTCGGAAACTTTTCGTATCCACGCTCGCAACCGTTGCCGTTCTGCTGTCCACTGTGTACGTCCGTGCCGATCAGCCGGACAAGTACGCAAAGCCGCATGAGCCGTTCACGGCCTATGGCATGCAGGTACGGATGTCACTCATCAATCCCATCGACAACACGTGGCAAAAAGGCGTCCAGCCTACGGTGTTCCAGGAAATCGCACCCTGCCGCCTGTCGTCGACGTTGTCCACCGACCGTTATGACACGCCGTGGGGCGGGACATCGTATCGCCCTAATGAATCGCGTTTTTATCGGAGCAGCGGTGTGCTCGAGACCCCGGTGTTCGTCGATCCCTGCTCGGAGGCAATTCCGATCGAGGCCATCGGCATCGTCGGCCGTTTCACCGTGACACCCGGCGACGGCGACGGCGAGGTTCACATTGATTCGTCACAACCAGCCAGCCCGTATGCCACGACCGTGCTCAAGTTCAGGAAGGGCGAAGTGCTGATGTTCGAAGCCGGCGTCCTGTTCGGCCCCGGCGGCACCTTCGGCGTGCAGACATGGAACGCCGGCGCGGATGTCACCATCGACATCCTGGGATATCTGCTGCCCGACCCAGCGCCTGCGGGTGCAAAAGGCGATAAGGGCGTCGCAGGCGTTAAAGGTGACACCGGCGCAAAGGGCGATCAGGGCGTCGCAGGCGTTAAGGGCGATACCGGAGCCACCGGCGCGAAGGGCGATCAGGGTGTCGCAGGCGTTAAAGGTGATACCGGCGCCACCGGCGCAAAGGGTGACCAGGGCGTCGCTGGCGTTAAAGGCGATACCGGCGCCACCGGCGCGAAAGGCGATCAGGGTGTCGCAGGCGTTAAAGGCGACACCGGCGCCACCGGCGCGAAGGGCGATACCGGGCTGCAGGGAGCAATCGGCCCAATGGGTCATGAAGGTCCAGCGGGACCTGCCGGCGCGAAGGGCGATACCGGGCTGCAGGGAGCAATCGGCCCGATGGGTCATGACGGTTCAGCAGGACCAGCCGGCGCGAAGGGCGATACCGGGCCGCAGGGAGCTATCGGCCCGATGGGTCATGAAGGTTCAGCGGGACCTGCCGGCGCGAAGGGCGATACCGGGCCG